>JADFPY010000058.1 GCA_022562085.1 candidate division KSB1 bacterium
ATCTTTATCTTACGGGGTGAATCCGTGGCTATTGTTTTTTTATTTAAACCCCGTGGAGATTCTTCAATCCATGTGTATTAAAAAGTTCTTTTTTGTTTCCTAGAATGAGTACTAAACCCTGTATCGCAATCACAGTTGGAGACCCCAACGGCATCGGCCCGGAGGTCATCCGGAAAGCTCTTTCCAAAGAAGAAATTAGGGAGATCTGTCGGCCCCTTGTCATCGGGCCGTTGTCCCTGTTTAAACAGTTGGCTAAAAAAGGTCAGGTTTCAAGTCCGGAATTCAATGAAGAAATCAAACTTCGACCCGGCAGAGTCAACAAATCAGGCGGCATGATCGCCGGCAAGGCCCTGGAGATGGCTTTGAAATTGGCCTTAACAGGCGAGGCCCGGGCTGTGGTCACCGCGCCGATTTCGAAAGAAGCTTTAAATTTGGCGGGTTATCCTTACCCTGGCCATACGGAATTTTTTGCTGAAAACACGAGAGTTGAAGATGTGCTCATGATTTTGATGGGCAGCGGGTTCCGCGTTGGATTGGTCACGACCCATTGCGCTCTTTCAGAGGTTGCCCAACTTCTCAGTTCAGAAAGAATTTTGCGAAAATTGCGCATAGCGAATCAGGACTTGCAAGCGCGGTTTAAGATAAAAAGTCCCAAAATTGCCGTGGCGGCTTTAAATCCTCATGCTGGAGAAAACGGCATGTTTGGTCACGAGGAGCGTGAGATTATTACGCCGGCAATTGCAGCAGCGAGAAAATTGGGTTTGGATGTCAGCGGACCTTTTCCAGCCGACACCTTATTTGCCCGGGTCGATAAACAAAAATTTGATCTTTATCTGGCGATGTACCACGACCAGGGACTGATACCTTTAAAAATGAAAGCGTTTGGCAAAGGCGTCAATTATACCGCCGGCTTGCCTTTTATCCGTACCTCGCCGGATCACGGCACCGCTTTTGACATTGCCGGCAAAGGCATTGCGGATGCATCAAGTATGGAGGAGGCCATAAAACTTGCTGTCGAATTGGCGAAAAACAGCCGAGAAGGTTGACCCTTACTCGCAATTGGCTTATATTTACGACCATATCATGCGGCATGTGAATTACCGCTATTGGGCCAACCACCTCATCAAGCTCTTCAAGAAGGCCGATTTCCCGGTAAAAAATGTTCTCGATATTTCATGCGGCACCGCCAGCTTGCTCCTCGATCTGGCTGGGTTAGATTTAAAAGCTGCAGGCCTTGATGAGTCTGAAGACATGGTCAAAATGGCCAGAAAAAAAATTCGGAAAAAAGGCTTGAATCTGCCGGTCTGGTGCGGTTCCATGGTGGATTATAAAGTCAACCAGGAGTTTGACGCGGTGGTCAGCACGTATGATAGTATTAACTACTGCATGAACATTGAATCTTGCGCGGCAGTAGTTGAAAACACGGCCAATGCCCTGCGACCCGGCGGGCTGTTTATATTTGATATTTGCACGGAAAAAAATTCCCGCAAGTATTTTCAAAATCATACCGACCGGGAGGAAACGGAGGATTTCAGTTATATTCGCCAGTCCTCTTATTCGCGGGGTATTCAGGTCAACGAGTTTTTTATTTCATTGAACTCGAATTCTAACACAACTTATCACGAAATTCACAAGCAGAGAATCTACAAAATCAACGAAATCATGAGCATTATTCCATTGGATGTTTACGAAATTGTCGGAATTTACGACGGCTTTTCTTTGCGCCCGGGGAGCGAAAAGTCGGACCGGGTTTATTTTGTGTTGAGGAAGAATTGAATTTAGCGACGGGGAAATGAGAGTTTATATTGACACATCGGTTGTTGGTGGCTGTTTTGATGAAGAGTTTAATCAGGAAAGTATTGAACTGTTTGAAATGGCCAAAACAGGTAAGGTTCCCTCCTAATTTCAAATGTCTTGGCTGATGAATTGATGCATGCACCTGAGGTTGTTCAAAGGGTAGTTGCAGGTTTGCCGAAAAGTGCTTTCGAAATTGTAAGTGATGACGAAAGTTCAAGATACTTGTGCGACCTGTATCTTGAAGATGGTATTGTCGCGTGAAAGCCAAATTAACGACGCGCACCAGGTGCCAATTGCTACCATTTCTAAAGCAGATATGATTGTCAGTTGGAATTTAAGCATTTGTTCATTATGACAAAATGCGTTTTTTCAACGAAATAAACAAAAAGGCAGGTTATCCGTCTATCCAAATTTATTCGCCTTTGGAGGTCGTATAATGAAAAAAAACAAGAAAAATGATTGCGTGGAATTGAAAAACAGATTTCAGCAGACTCTTTTATGTTCAATACAAAAATTTGACTGATGAGGAAGGGGAAAGGCGTACTTTTACAAAATTAGCTGATTCAAATTCACCAATTGCACAGTTTTGGAAACAGGCTTCTTTGAAAGTTGCTGATGGGAGTCCGAGTCTAAAACTAAAAAGAAATGACTTTAGATCTTGGCGCTTGAATTAAAATATGCTAAAACTCCACAACCTAAAAATGCGCTACCCCAACGGCGATGGCTTAGACGGGGTTAACCTTGAGGTTCGGAATGGCGAGTTTGTCTATCTCGTCGGGCCGACCGGCGCCGGCAAGAGTTCGGTTTTGAAGATGATTTACATGGATGAGTTCCCCGACGAAGGGTATGTGCTGGTAGATGAATATAGCTCTCAGGATATCAGGGACAAGGAGATTCCGCATTTGCGGCGCAAGCTGGGCATCATTTTTCAGGATTTTAAACTGCTGGAGGACCGCGATGTTTTCGAGAATGTCGCCTTTGTTTTGCACGTAACCGGCGCCCGGACGAGAGATATCAAGAAAAAGACTTTGAGGGCCCTGGGGGAAGTCGGCTTAAGTCATAAAAGCCGTAAAATGCCGGATGAGCTTTCCGGGGGCGAACAGCAGCGGGTGGCGATTGCCCGGGCCATTGTCAACGAACCGTTTATTCTCCTGGCGGACGAACCGACCGGAAATTTAGATCCGAAAACAGCGGTGGAGATTTTGAACATTATTGACAAATTGAATGCGCGCGGTACGGCTGTTTTGATGGCCACTCACAATTACGAATTGGTAAATAACACGTCCAAAAGAATCGTTTCAATTAAAAATGGCAGGACATTAAATTGAGTCTATTTTTTGTTCTTCGCGAAGGGTTTGGCGGACTTCGGCGCTCGAGATTTTCCGGGTTTGTCGCGACCGCAACGGTCGCTATTTCTTTGATTCTGATTGGGATTTTTTTAATTATCACGGTCAACCTGGGGAAATTTGTGCAGTTTTTAAGAAGCCGGGTTGAGTTAGAAGTCTTCCTGGATGATTCCTTTGACGAGATAAAAATTCAGGATCTTACGGCTGAGATCAAACAAATGGCAGGCGTGGCCAACCTCACCTTTATTTCAAAGGAGATGGCCATTCGAGAATTCCAGAACTTGTTTAAAGAAAAGCAGAACGATTACTTCGAAACGTTGGGATATAATCCGCTGCCAGCCTCATTTCGAGTGAAATTACAGGATAATTATCGCACAGCTGCGGGCGCAGAAGTTGTGTTTAAAGCCCTCAGCTCCATGGAAGATATTCGGGAGGAAGATATTGTTTATACCCGGGAGTATCTGGTGATTTTGGAAAAGTATATCAAATTTGCCATTGCAATCGACTTTATTGTCGGCATTATTGTTTGTTTGAGCGCCCTTTTACTGGTCTCTAACAATATTCGGCTGATCATTCTGTCTAAAAATAAGATTATTGAAACGATGAAACTGGTCGGGGCGACGAATTTTTTTATCCGCACGCCCCTTTTTATCCAGGGAATTGCCCAGGGATTCCTCGGCGGCATTATTTCGGCATTATTTTTGTATACGTTGTTAAAGCTCGCTTCGATTGAGATTCCCGGTTTTATTTCAGTGGATTGGAGAATCTATCTGTTGCTAGCGAATTTAGGCATTTTACTGGGGTTTGCGGGAAGCTTTGCAGCCGTTCGGCGGTATCTATAGTCGAAATTTCACCACCGAGTTTTTGCTTGACAAGCTAAAGAAAAATCATTATCTTGCATCATTTATCACCAATCGGTAACGCCAATAATTTTTAAGAAGATATGCTTGTTTTTTATACGAATTATTGAAGAAAAATATGACAGCAACGGCATTAACTGAACGCGAAAGCTTAATCCTGAATTGTTTAGTCGAGAGTTACGTAGCCAGCGCAACGCCGGTGGGTTCCCGCTACCTTGCAAAAAAATATGATTTGGGAATCAGTCCGGCGACGATCAGAAACGTTATGAACGATCTGGAAGACCTGGGGTATTTGAGTCAGCCCCATGTTTCGGCTGGTCGAATTCCAACCGATAATGGGTATCGATTTTACGTTGACAGCCTGATGCTGATCAGGTCTCTGGCTAAAAGAGATCGCAATCTTATAGAAAAAAAATTACTCAAAGTTTCCGTTGATGTGACCGATATTTTAGCCTCGGCTTCTCAAGTTTTAGGTAAAATTTCTACACAATTGGGTGTAGTGCTTGAACCGCGATTTTATCAAGGTGTTTTCGAAAAAATGGAATTGGTGTCAATTTCCGGAAATAGAGTCCTGGCGGTTATTTCTATCAAGTCCGGCCTGGTTAAAACTATTATGATGGAAATCGAATCTGAAGTTTCGAGTGAACATTTGCACGAAGCAGCTCAGATCATAAATGAACGTTTGTCGGGCTTATCCCTGAAAGAAGTTAAAGAGACGATTGATGAACGACTGGCCGGAGTTTCAGCCCGAAACGACAGGTTGATACGTTTAATCGTAGAATCATCAAACAAGCTTTTTAATTTTGAAAACCAAAAAGAATTGCACTTGGGCGGAACCCATAATATTGTAGCCAATCCGGAGTTTCTTGATCAAGAATACGCTTCAAAAATTTTACAATTGCTGGAAAGTAAGCAAAGTATCCTGCATTTGTTAAGTGACAAGCAAGCTGCTAAAGTGTCGATTCGTATTGGAGATGAAAATCAGGAAAATGGGTTTACGGGATTTAGCGTCATCACTACACGTTACTACATTGGTAATGTCACCGGCACCCTTGGCGTGGTTGGACCCACTAGAATGCAATATGCCACAATAGTCCCGTTAGTCGATTTTATGGGAAAAGTATTAACCCGAACATTCCACACAAGTATGAGTTGAATTGTTAAGGAAGAAATAATATGACAGATGATGTCAAAAGCAAGGCGAATAATAAACAAACATCTAATGGTAAACAGACGCCAAAGCCGAAAGCAAAAAGCTCCGCCGGCTTAGCGAAACTGAAGAAGAGAGTCGAAGCCTTAGAAGTTGAAAAAAAAGAACTAAACGATCGGTTTCTCAGAAAGGTTGCGGAATTTGACAACTACAAGAAAAGAACGGAAACCGAATATTCACAACTGATTAAAAATGCAAGTGCTGACCTGATTGTGGATTTACTGCCTGTTTTGGATGATTTGGAAAGATCTTTAGCCTCTGTAGAGGACAAAGACAAAGCAGATAATTTTGAGCACCTTCATGAAGGTGTTGAGTTAATTTACAAAAACTTATCTAAAGTTTTAGAAAAAAGAGGCGTTAAACCCATTGAGTCTGTCGGCCAAAAGTTTGACCCTGAAAAGCATGATGCGCTCATGCAAATGGAGAGTGATCAGCCTTCCAATACAATTATCGACGAGCACTTGAAGGGATACGAGATGCACGATCGGGTTCTGCGTCACTCGCAGGTTTTGGTGAGCAAGTAATAAACAAGTATTAAAGGAATATTAATGGTGGGCTTTTGCACATCCATTAAAAAGGACACTTAATGGAAACTATGACAAAACGTGACTTCTATGAAATATTAGGTTTGAGCAAGGATGCAACGAATAACGAGGTAAAAAAAGCGTATCGAAAGCTGGCTATGGAATACCACCCGGACCGCAACCCTGGGAGCAAAGAAGCAGAACAGAAATTTAAAGAGGCTTCCGAGGCATATGAAGTTTTAAAAGATCCTCAAAAGCGTCAGCGATATGATCAATTTGGGCACAGCGGTCTAAAGGGCGGCTTTGGTGGATTCGAGGGCGGATTTGATTTTGACGTGGGTGACGCGCTCCGCACTTTCATGTCTGACTTCGGGTTCGGCGACATTTTTGGTATGGGTCGCAGCAACAGCCGAGGCAGCCGGCAACGGCAGGGCCGAGATCTCCAGTTGCAGCTTAAGCTTACGCTGGAAGAAATAGCCTCCGGGGTAGAAAAGAAAATAAAGTTGAAGAAAATGATCCTGTGCGATGTTTGTGATGGCCGCGGCGGCCAATCAACAACAACATGTCTGCAGTGTCAGGGATCCGGTGAAGTCCGTCAAGTAGCCCAGTCGATTTTAGGGCAGTTTGTGAACATCACGCCGTGTCCCAGGTGCCATGGAGGTGGTACAATTCTTAAAGATCCGTGCAATAGTTGCGGTGGTGAAGGACGAGTTCAGGGAGAACGCATCATTACCGTGGATATTCCTGCGGGAGTCTCATCCGGGAATTATATTACAGTGCGCGGCGAGGGTAATGCCGGGCCGAACGGCGGCCCTTCGGGAGATGCAATTATCATCATTGACGAAGCTGAGCACGAACATTTTGAACGGCATGGCGACGATATTTTATACCACCTGCCTCTAAGTTTTACTCAGGTTGCGTTGGGAGCTGATGTAGAAGTGCCAACACTTGATGGCAAATCTAAATTAAGTATTCAAGCCGGAATCCAGGCCAATAAAATTTTGAGAATGCGTGGTAAGGGCATTTCTCGTTTACGCGGCCACGGCAGAGGCGATCAGTTAGTCCGGATTGTGGTTTGGACGCCAACCAAATTATCTGCAGACGACAAAAAGCTTCTTCGGGAGTTGGCAAAGAGTGAGAATTTGGATCCTCCAAAAAATGATCGGAGTTTTTTAAGAAAGATTAAAGAAGCTATTTTTTAATAAGCTAAATGCTGGGATTCACCAAGCAGGAACAAGGTATTGTACTGTTCTTGATTTTTTCATTATTAGTCGGTGCCTCTGTTCAACTTTATGATCGATTCTATGACAAAACCTCAACGGTTAAAATAAATCAAGAATTTGTTGATGAATTTAATGCCAAATCCGAAAAAATCAATTCTCAACCACGTCTGGAGCCGGATCCGCCTCTTAAAAAAGATGAAGTAATCCGCGAAAACGGTGCACTCGCTTCTAAAGAGGCTCAGGTCAAAAAGAAAACAAACGTTCAGAGTATACCCGAAGACAATACAAATGAATTTGCACTGATAGATATAAATTTTGCAGGCGAGGAAGAGCTTCAACTCATTCCTCGGATTGGACCGGTTTTAGCACAAAGAATTATTCAATATCGACAAGAAAATGGACGGTTTGGCCGGCTTGAGGAACTGAAACAGGTTAAAGGAATTGGTAAGGCAACGTTTAAAAAAATTATACCTTATATATCAATAAATAAGATGGATCTGATTCAAAGTAATTAAAATCGAGAGGGAGGAGAAATGGCAGACGAAAAACCTAAGGGTTCTCTGATTTATGAAATACTAATTGTCCTGCTGGGCGTGTTATTGGTGGTTTCAATAATGTACCCCAAGAGATTAGGTGACAAAGAGGAAGTTAAAACCGAGCTGTGCCGCTTCAGGATGAGTGAGATTTTCAATGCCGAGCTGCAGTACCTGAAGTATAACAGAACCTTCAATGATACTTTTTCACTTGTAGTGAACTTTATAAGAACGGATTCTTCTTATGCAACTTATATGGATTCAGTGATTGCGGGTGGTCTTGATTCAATTATGACAAGATTGGATCAATTCCGGGAGATGGAAGAAGTGATTTTGGCTGACATCCCTTCAGCATCGGACACGGTCATGATCGATTCCTTAGTTGATCTGCAGGTTGCTTTGAAACGTAAGACGAGGGGCCTTGCCGCGTTTGTAGAATTTGTTCATGATCGCATGAAGAATCTCCCTAATACCCCAATCGAGGAAATGAAAGAAGTATATAAAATAGTCGATTCAAAACAATTTACCCTGGATATGGACATTGTCAGAAATATGGTTGAGAGTGGAAAACTGGAAGACGCTGAGAAAGCGGCAAACGACGTAATCAATCGATTTAACTTGGTGAAAGCCGGCTTTCAATCTGTTTTAAATCACCTTCCCGAGCACAACGGAAGCGGGTTAGACTCGTTGTTTCATTGTCCAACAGTTCATAAGGAATATGTTTTAGTTCATACTGATACGTCGGTTATCAAGTACTTAGACATCTTTTGCCCGCTAGACAGCACGGATATTGAAATCGTTGAAAGCAGTTTCATGAAATCGACAATTGGCGGGTTGGATCTTGTAAATCACGGTAAAATTGAAAAGGGTGAGAATAGCTGGGAGTCGCGCTGATAACCGCCTGGTTTAGTGGAGATTGATATGGCCGAGGGTGAACATGCTGAAATCTTAGGGATTAGCTTGATCGATGATCAACTAAGGATAGTAGAAGGCAGAAGAAGCGCCAATGAGTTTAATATTACCCAACTGGCCCAGGGGCGTACTCGGCACCCGTTTGACTTTGAGGTTTTTGCTGATAAAAATATGCCTCGCCGGTTTGCCGAGGATATCACCCGTCTCTACGAAACTCGGGATTTTCAAATGAAGCAGGCGGCTTTTTCTTTGGACTCGCAGATGGTCCTTATTAAGAAATTGCCGGTTGACAATAAATTGGCCGCCGAAAAAATTGAACCTCAGGTAAACTGGGAAGTCGAACAATTTGCCATTTCGCCAATTAGCGAATACATTATAGATTATGAGCCGCTCGGATCAAACGGAACGGCTGCAAATCAGGATATGCTTGTTGTTATCGTGCGAAAAAAAATTATAGAATTCTTAAAACAAATCTTCAAAAACACTGATTTGCAGCTAAAAGTAATTGATGTTGATATTTTTTCGGCACACAGAGCTTTGCAGCTTAATTACGATTACAATAATGTTGAAAAGATTGGTCTTATTGATGTGGGTGAAAGAAAAATTCACTTTTCCATTCTAAAGGAAAGAAAGTACTTCTTATCCCAAGACGTTACCTTCCCTGCGATAGATAAGAATCAGGAAAGCCGATTAGATTCTACGACTCGTCTTATCTCAAAAGAATTGCGGAGAATCCTTCTTGACCATCAGTTGGGGAAAAAAGTTGAAGATTTGAATGAAATATTTCTATATGGTGAGTCTGTTGAAGATGCTGTCTTAGAGGAGTTGCAAAATAACCATGATGTTCGAATTGAGCGTGCAGATCCTTTTAAAAAAATAAAGCTTATGGCAAAAGCCAAAGAGAATATTGGCGAGGCTCGGACTGAGCCTTATATGATTTCAGTGGGCGCAGCCCTGAGAGGTATTCAATAATCCATATATTTACTAATTATGGAGTGGAAAAATGGTTGATATAAATTTAATTGGTGATGACAAGACCGGGGAAACTGAAGATACAGGACATACAGATCGAATCGAGGATTTCACTCAAACCTCCAGCATGGATACGCAGGAATTAGCGTTTGAGGAAAGTACCGAAACTTTCGATACCACAAAAACCGCCGCATTTGCACAGCGGAGAAGTTATTCTTCATTAATATCAACCGTGATCATTTTGTTGGTGATCGTGCTGGCAGGTTGGGGAATCTACTTCTTCATGTTCAAGGATAAAGGCGATACCCAACAAGCCGGGTTTACGCTGCCCCAGGATTCCGGAAGTTTTGTGGAAAATATGCCGGCGGATGAAAATAACACTTTGGATTTCTCGGCGGGTGAGAAGACCGATAGCGGAACTGATATAGACCCGGAATTCCAGCAATTTGAGCAACAGCCAGAACCTGTATTTGTACAGGAACCGGTACGGCAGCTTGAGCCAAAGCCGCAGCCCCAAAGACAAGTTGTCGATAGTCCTCCTGCGAGGACGCCAACTGTGGCCTTGACGCCGGTGGCTTCACAATTTTTACTGAACTCAAGAAATGCAGTTCAAGGCGTCACAAACATTCTTTCATCGGTTCCGCCTAATTTAAGTATCACGCTGCTTTCTTACACAGCTCAAATAGTCAGGATAGAAGTAGTGGCCGGTTCGGCCTCTGAAGCTCGAGATTATGCCAATGTGCTTAATCAAAATTTTGGCTCTGGTAACTTTTCCGTGGTTTCTGAAAGCCAGGTCGCCGCTAACGGCAGAGGGCTTGAGAAGGTTCTGATTACCGGAACCATGAGTGGAAGTGCGGGAGGTTCCAACGATGGGGCTCAATTTCTGAGCCTGTCTCAGGCCCAGAATTGGATCAAGCAAACAGCTGGACAGTTTGGGCTGGATTTGCGACAAGTTCAGACGCACCAGGGGAGTTATGTTACCGACTTTCAAAGAACGCCGATAATGCTGCGTGTCTATGGCAGCCAGTCGTCGCTGGTCGGTTTTTTGGGAGAAATTTCTGCGCAGAGTATCAATGTTGAGTTGACCAAGCTGCTTTTGGTTTCACCGGATATGGTTTCTCATAGTGATGAAAACCTTGTGCTTATTATAAACATGTTTTTATACGAGCCGACCTAAGTTCGCCGAAAATCCTGCAATGAGGATAATCGCCGGTACTAAAAGAGGGATCCGTTTAACTTCCTTTAAAAACAACAGCGTTAGACCGACCACTGATCGCACAAAGGAAGTGATTTTCAATGTTTTAAGAAATCACATCGAGGGCAGCCTTGTTCTCGACATTTTTTCCGGAACTGGAAGTTTAGGAATCGAAGCCTTGAGCCGTGGGGCGGCCAAGGCTGTTTTTATTGATAATGACAGAAATGCACAAAAAATTCTGCAAGATAATTTAGGCAAGTCAGATTTTTGTGAGTTCAGTGAATTAATTAACCTGCCTGCGAAGCACGGACTAAAAAAATTATCAAACGCTAATCAAAAGTTCGATTTGATTTTCGCAGATCCGCCATATAAAGGAGATTTGGCTAAAGAAGCAATCCAGCTAATTGAATACTATGATCTTCTTGGTTCAGACGGCTGGCTAACGATTGAACATAGTGACAAAACTAATTTAGTAAAAGTCTCAGAAAAATATACCTTGCAATCGCTAAGAAGGCAAGGCGACACCCAACTTTCTTTCTATCAAAATGTCTAATGTCGGAAAGCTCGCGATCTATCCCGGCACCTTTGATCCCATCACCAATGGCCATCTGGATATAATTCAACGCGCAGTTAATTTGTTTGACAGAGTTATTGTCGGAGTTACAACCAATCCGGCAAAGACGCCGTTATTCAGCGCCGGTGAACGCGCTGATATGATTCAAAAGTCCGTTTCGAATATGGCAAGTGTTGAGGTTGAACATTTTGACGGTCTTTTAATGGATTACGCCAAAAAGAAAGCGGCAAATGTGGTTGTAAGAGGACTCCGGGCCATCACGGATTTTGAATTTGAGTTTCAGATGGCGCTGGTAAACCGCAGGCTGGCTGAACATATCGTCACTGTTTTTTTAATGCCAAATGAGAAGTACACTTATTTGAATTCTACAATCGTGAAAGAAGTGGCAAAGTTTGGCGGTGATGTGGGCTCTTTTGTGTCAAAAGATGTTGATGAGCGTCTGAGAAAGAAGTTCAATCACTCATGAAGCGTGTTCCACCTGCGTTATGAACTTCATAAATGAGATTCGAGGCAGAGCAAAAAAAACAAACAAAAAGATTGTCTTTCCTGAGGGTTCGCAAGCTCGAGTTCTCAAAGCGGCTGAATTTCTGACTCAAAATGAGATTTTAAGATGTGTGATCTTAGGAAATGAAGAGAAAATAAAACAGATTGCCTCCGAGAAGAATCTCATTTTGGCCGGCCTGGAGATTATCGACCCTTTAAAATCGCATCATTTTAAAAAATATTCTGAAGTCTACTTTAATCTCCGAAAAGAAAAAGGGGTAACGCCAGAGCAAAGCCGGGAAACAATCGGCTCCCTACTTTATTTCGCAGCGATGATGGTACGCACCGGGGAATGTTCTGGTACCGTTGCCGGAAGTGTTTATACGACCGGAGATGTTTTAAGAGCGGCGATTCAGGTTATCGGCATCGCTGAGGATATTTCACTGGTCTCAAGCACTTTTGAAATGGTTTTGCAAGACGGTACAGTTCTAACTTATGCAGACTGCGCCGTAGTTCCTCAGCCGGATTCAGCGCAGTTGGCAGATATTGCCATTTCATCGGCACAGACACACCGCGAGCTAACCGGAGAGGAACCGGTGGTGGCGCTTTTGTCTTATTCAACTAAGGGAACCGCCAAACACGAGATGATCGAAAAAGTTCAGAATGCTCTAGAGATTGCGAAGACCAAAGCACCGTACCTGAAAATAGACGGCGAGTTGCAGGCAGATGCTGCGCTTGTGGAATCAATCGCAAAAAGAAAATCGCCGCACAGCGTCGTTGCCGGGCAGGCGAATGTTTTGGTTTTCCCGGATTTGAACGCTGGGAATATCGCGTATAAATTAACTGAGCGGTTGGCAGGCGCTCAAGCGATCGGGCCGATTTTACAGGGGTTGGCAAAACCGGCCAACGATCTTTCCCGCGGATGCAGTTGGAACGATATCGTAGATGTAGCGTGTATTTGTGCGGTGAAGAATTAGTGCGAGCATTAAAATTGCTAGGAGGATATCATGAATTACATCGGTAGGGGTATATATTCCAATTTTCAGACGTTCATAAACTTACCGGCTTGCCAACCTCAAAGCATCCGACGCTGGATAAATGGATATGATTACACCTAATAAGGATAAAAAAAAGCACGCCCGAAAACTGTGGAATCTGGACTTTGATCCGCTTGATGACATGGTTGATTTAAAGTTTCAAAGATTTGATCGAAATTAATTTTGTACAAGCATTTAAGGAGATGGGCTTAAGTTTGAAAACGATTCGAATGGCCCTAATTTACGCGCAAGAAAAATTTGGTATAGAGCATGCTTTTGGCTCAAAGCAATTTCTTACGGATGGAAGGAAAAAAAAATAGAAATTCAAAATGAAACGGGAGAGCCACTTTTGGAAGAACTCTTTAAGGGCCAACTTGTTTTCAGACAAATTATTTCACCTTTTTTGAAACAACTTGATTTTGAAAACAACTCTTTAAAGAGATGGTGGCCACTAACTAAAGCAAAGCAAATCGTTCTCGATCCTGAGAGAAATTTTGGTCAACCGATTGTTGAGAAAGAAGGAATTCTCACTGAAGTTTTAGTTAAAGCTTACGAAATAAATGGTTCCTATAAAATTGTCTCGGATTGGTATAATGTCTCCGAGGAATCGGTTAAAGAAGCGGTTGAATTTGAATATCATTTAGCCGCATGAAGTTCTTCTGTGATAATAACATTTCTCACAGAATCGCAAAAGCTCTCTTTATACTGGCGCAACCAACTGAAGTCATTCATTTGACTGACAAATTCCCTACGAACACTCCTGACGAAGAATGGATTTTTAAGATGAAGCAAGAGGGCTATGTAATAATATCTGGCGATTCAAAAATTGCCAAAAGACCTCATCAAAAAAAAGCACTAATTGATTCTAAATTGACGGTGTTTTTCCTAGCAAAAGGGCTGGATGAGACTTAACTTTTGGAAAACAAGCTTCGGGTTTAGTTAGAGTATTTCCTGAGGTTATGCGACTATCAAAAGAGAATCCAAGTAGAAGTATTTTCGAAATCACTAAAGGTGGCCAAATTATCCAGAAATAAAAGGAAATTAGCTTGATCTCTTTCGCACAAAGAAGTCAAAAAGTTCAGGCGTCACAGACAATGGCCATTAGCGCCTTAGTCGATTCACTTCGCCGCGAAGGCAAGGATATTTTAGATTTGGGTGCGGGCGAGCCCGATTTCGACACCCCGGATGTGATAAAAGAAGCGGGCATTAGAGCCATTCAGGAAGGTTTCACGAAGTATACGCCTGCGTCCGGAACGCTCGAATTAAAAAAGGCAATTTGTGAGAAAATCAAGACTGGCTACGGAATTGAATATTCGCCTCCTCAAATTCTGGTCACCTGTGGCGCCAAGCACGCCGTCGTTAATGTACTCTTAGCCCTTTGCGAGCAAGGCGATGAAGTCATCATTCCGGCGCCTTACTGGACCAGCTATCCCGAGCAAGTAAGATTTGTAGATGCAACTCCAGTGATTCTCGAAACCGACGAAAGCACCGATTTCAAAATAAGTCCGAAACAGCTTGAAGACGCAGTGAACCCAAACACCAAATTACTAATTCTGAACAGTCCAAGTAATCCGACCGGCTCGATTTACTCTCGGTCTGAACTTTCCGGCTTAGCAGAAGTAATTAAGAAGCACAAATTCCATGTTTTATCCGATGAAATTTATGATAAAATAATTTACGATGGTTTAAATCACGTGAGTTTAGCGGCGTTTACGGAATTACGAGATCGGGTGATTTTGGTCAATGGCGTCTCAAAATCATACGCCATGACCGGCTGGCGGATCGGGTACATGGCTGGTAATAGTGAGCTTATCAAAGCCGCAGCTAAGATTCAGAGTCACACGACTTCGAATCCATGTTCGATTTCACAACAGGCAAGTATCGCAGCCTTGCAGGCGGATGACGCCATCGTGGCCGAAATGGTGCGTGCTTTCGATCGCCGGCGTAAATATCTGGCAGAGCAATTGACTGCCATTCCGAAGATCAAATGTAATTTGCCGCAGGGCGCTTTTTATGTGTTTCCGAATGTTTCCGGTTATTTTGGTTGTAAATATAATGGCAAGACAATTGAAAATTCGATGGACTTTTGTTCTTTTCTTTTACAGGAAGCCGGAGTCGCGTTTGTTCCAGGCGAAGCTTTTGGCTCAAGCAGAAATGTCCGGATTTCATATGCCACCTCAATGGAAAATCTTCGAGAAACAATTTCGCGGCTTAGGCGTGCTTTAGTATCAATTGAGAAATAAAAATCACTTTTCGTTTCGATGAAAGATCGTTTTACGCTGAGAGTGTATCGTGCAATTACGCTAATTTATCCAACGAGGTACTAGTGCAATCACTTTCATAATTTTGAAGAGTCGAAGAAATCAGGGATAGGATATCAGGGAATCCAGCCCAGCAGGTCTGATGAGCTTCCCCAGGTGTTAGGCGAAATTTCTAACAAAAAATTCACTTAAAAATCTAGATTTGAATTTCATATTCTGTATCGTTAAGACGATAACTTTTCAAGGGTTATATTTGATAATTTTAGAAATGTATGAAACACCCTCAGCATATCCATAACACATTTTCTTCTAACAAACATCAGAGTTGAGATCATGGAGAATTTAGGCTTAAACAATGACGTTTTGGTTGGCGAACGAAAGTTTCATGTCCAAACCAATTTTTCCGACACAAAGAAAATGATTGTCTCAAATGTTTTTTATGAGGGACAGGTCATCGATTCAAAGGAAGTTCCGGCAATGAATGGGATCTCGGATATTGAGATCAAGAACCGCATGCACGAAGTGCACCAGGAGTTAATTACGGATCTGGAAGTTCTCTATTACATTAGTGAAAAAGTGAAAAGTGTCAGGCATGCACCTTCCGCAAATAAGTTAGGACTTTTGTTTTTGCAAAAGAGCTTATTCAAAGAAGCAATTGCTCAATTCAACCTGGCTTTGGAAATTCAGCCGGACTCCCCGGAAGTTTACTGCAACCTGGGGAAGACACATCTGATCGCCGGGGACTACAACGAGGCGATAGCGATTCTTGAAAACGGCGCAAAGCATGCCCCGCAGTTTGCAGATATTCAGAATTATTTAGGCGTCGCCCATTTGCACACCCGGAATTTACCCAAAGCGATTAATCATCTGGAAGAGGCCCTGAAGCTGAATCCGAATTACATTGGAGTGCACTACCACCTGGGCATTGCTCTTCTGGCGCAGTCTTTGAATCAAAATGGTCAGGATGAGTCCTCGGGTGACTTGTGCGTGCAAGCTCAGGAGCATCTCGATGTTGCTGCCGAGCGGATGGTAAATCAAAATATCCCCAATTTTAATAAAGTTGTTGAGCTGGTCAAAAATCAATCCTACAAAGAAGCCGTCGAAGAATTTTTAGAATGTAAGCCGAAAGAGGTCTTGACCCAATTTCTGAATGTGGAAAATGAATTCTACTTAAAGTTCATGTATGGCGGTAAAGGGAAGGATGATTCATTCATTGCAGACTATGTGACAAAGCTGCAGGATCTAATTGCTGAATATCCAAACTATGCTGATCTTAGAAACAGCCTGGGCGCGACCAACTTAATTCAATGCCGGAACCTGTTTCTAAAGTCTCTCGACGAATTCCGGGCCGCCTTAAAAATAAATCCTAACTTTCGGAAAGCGGAAAAGAACTTGAAATTGGCGGAAAATGATGGCAAAGGATTCTTAATTCTTTTACGAGCAATTCTCAAGTAGTGTAAATTTTTTTCTGCGGTAAGTTACTTTTTTTTAAGCAAACTGTGGTATGATGTTTGCTAATTATTCAAAGTTCTTTCCAAAAGAGCTTGAAAAATAGAAGATTGTAATATCCTGAGACAATTTTAAGAATCTTAGCTTAATTACCTTTAAGATCATTGTTTATGCCTGATAATAACATCTAAGGAAGAATACGCACTCCTTTATGAAGCGCCTTCTCAAAAAAACTTTTACTTTAGCATATTCTATAATTTTAGCCAGTGCTGTATTGGCCAGGGCCGGTACAATAACCAGTGCTGATTTGACTGCCGGAGCTACAGGTAATTACACATTTGAGTTTACTCTCGGGGCCACGGATGTTCTGGCCAATAATGAACAGATTGATATTGCCTTTCCAGCCGGGTTTGATGTTTCCAGTGTTTCAAGTATTTCCTCCACAAATATCGATGGCGGTTTTACTGTTTCTGTTCTAGGTCAAATCATTACGATTACACGCGACGGAACCGGGACCCCCATATCGAATGGTACTTTTGACATTACATTTGGGCCGGTTACAAATATCACATCAATTGGCAACCAGACTATCACATTTGCAGCCACACCCAGCGGCTTTAACGATAGTGCGGCTGTTACTATCGTAGCGGATTCTCCGTCGAGCATTGCCGTGAGTGCAGGTGATTCTCAGAGTGCCACGGTAAACACGGCTTTTAGCACAAACTTGGCAGCGATAGTCGAGGATCAGTTTGGCAACCCCATCAATGGCGCTTCGGTGATTTTTACGGCTCCCTCAAGTGGTGCGAGTGGCACGTTTTCCGGGAGTGGCACAAACACCGAGACGGTTTTGACGAATTCAAGCGGAGTAGCGACGGCGTCTGTATTTACAGCAAACACGATAGCCGGAGGGCCTTATACGGTGAATGGGACCGTATCCGGGGTAGGAACACCAGCTACATTTTCGCTAATGAATACCGCGAATGTCATATTCAGCTATGATTTGAGTGTTCCGGGTGGAGATCCTGTGGTTGGCCCTGGAATTCCTTTACAGGTATCAAATGCCGTGGACAGTTTTGGAAACCCGACTTCCGGTAGCGTAACAGTTAGTTTTACAGATGGGCAATCCCATCAAGTACCAAATGGTGAATCACCGGTATTGCGCAATATCCCTGTTACAGGCGGATCTGGCAGTACAAACCAGGATTTGTTCTTAGCCGAGACCGGCTTGCAGTTGCATGGCACAAGCAATTCGAGTGTAGAAGAAGATACACCCCAGTTCAATATGAACGCCGGAGATATTGAGAATTTCACATTAAGCGACCCTGGAGAGCAAACAGCCGGATCATCATTTACTCTGTCAGTATCGAATGCACGCGATGGATTTAACAATCCAGCCGATGGCACAGTCGCCCTAAGT
>JADFPY010000059.1 GCA_022562085.1 candidate division KSB1 bacterium
AAGGGTCACGATGGTGGAGAACATCAGGCCGCCCATGATGGCGCGCGCCATGGGGAAGTAGGGCGGGCCGTCGCCGCCAATGAGGGTTTTGTCGCCAAGAACTTTTGCCTTGATTTAAGAATCATTTTTATTTAGATTAAATCAAATATATTTTTGACTGGGATATCTACTATGAATGAAAAAATGAGTTATTTGAATGGCAGAATTACAATAAATCCTCAAATTTGTAATGGCAAGCCAACCATCCGAGGGAAAAGGATTACTGTACAAACGATTCTTGAATTCTTGAGTGCTGGTGAAAGTCATAAGGAAATACTTCGTCAGTATCCATCCATAGAACCAGAAGACATTAAGGCATGTTTGAAATTTGCGACCAAGTTAATGAGCAATAACTATCTTCTTAAGATGACTGCCTGAGATGGCAAAATATTTTATAGATGCTAATTTGCCATATTATTTTGCTTTATGGTCAAATAAAGATTGTATTCACGCCAATGATATTGATGATGAATGGTCGGATTTCAAGATATGGGAATATGCAAAAGAGAATAACCTGACAATCGTGACAAAAGATGCTGATTTTTCGGAAATGATTCTTCCAAGCGAACCACCACCACGTATTATCCACGTCAAACTAGGCAATATGAAAATGAATCAATTTCATAATGCGATTTCAAAAGTATGGAACGAGGCCTGTGAATTGAGCGATCAGTATAAACTTGTTCGGATTTTCGAAGATAGAATTGAATGTATAAACTAAATTTAGACTAAGCCACTTTCATTTTGTCAGGTCTACCAGGATTCCCCGTCGCTTTTCTCACAACCCTCCTGCCCCACAGATTCAAATTATCCAAACCGACATAAATCGTCGGCAAAATAAAAAGGGTCACGATGGTAGAGAACATCAGGCCGCCCATGATGGCGCGCGCCATGGGGAAGTAGGGCGGGCCGTCGCCGCCAATGAGGGTTTTACCGATGGAGAGTGGAACAAGCCCCAGAACGGTGGTGCCGGCGGTCATGAGAATCGGGCGCACCCGTTCGACAGCGCCTTTCAGGATGGCTTCATTTCTGGAAAGTCCTTGCGCCCTGAGATGATTGATGTGATCGATCAAAACAATGCCGTTGTTCACCACAATGCCGATCAGAACGAAGACGCCAATAAAGGCTATCATGGAGAAAGTAGTGCTGGTCATCCAGAAGAACCAAAAGGTGCCAACTCCAGCAAAAAGGATGGACAACCAAATTGCGGCGGGATAAACCAGCGATTCGAATAGCGCTGCCATAACAAAATAAATGAGCACGAGTGCAAGCAGCAGGTTTACAACCAAAATTTGTGCGCTTTCGTTCTCACGTTGGACGCGACGGCCGAAGCTCCAGGAATATCCGGGCGGCAGCTCATAGTTTGCCAAATGCATTTTGATTTTTTTGACAGCACCTTTGACGGTCATTTCCCCATCCAGGGCGGCGGTGACGCTCATGGTGGTTTTGCGGTCCTTTCGTGAAATGTGCTGAGGACCCCGACGCCATTTGAAATCAGCAATAGTAGCGAGTTCGATTGGCCGGCCGCTATCGTTATACATCACCAGTCGCTTCAGTTGATCCAGGTTTTCGCGATCCGAGTCCTGCAGGCGCAGCTTTATTTCAACTTCACCGTCCGGGGTTTTGAAGCGGCGTAAGCTTTGACCGCGCAAAGCTATAGCAACAACCTGCCCCACTTGTTCCGCAGAAAAAGAATGCTTTTGTGCTTGCTCCTGGCTTACTTTAATATGAATCTCCCGCTCACCCGCTTCTGCCGAGGAACGCACGTCCCGCAAGCCCTCGATTTGTGCAAGCCGCCACTCCAGATCTTTGCTTAAGTCCGCCAACAGTTCGCTGGAGTCGCCCCACAACTCAACGCTGATAGTTTCATCCCCCGAAGACGAACGTCTTTCAAAAGAAGGATTGCCAATGGCGATTTTTGGAAGGTCTTTCAGGATCTCATCTCCTATATCATTTTCCGACCTTTTTGCTTCTTCTTCGTCGGTAAGTATGATCGTTGAACTGCCATACCCTGTTGTGTAATAAGAGTACACCGATTCGATTTCAAACCGTTCCTTATTAGCATACAAGTATTCCTCGATCGTATCCACCGCCTCTTCAACTTTTTCGACGTGATAGCTGTCGTTGACATGATATTGCAGCCGCAGCCTGCGGTCGTCGCGATCCGGAAACATATCAAATTTCACATTCATAATCGGCAGAACCGTGCTGGCCAAGATTGCAAAAATGATTAACGTCGTATATCCAGGGTGTTTTAAAGTCCATTTAAGAATTTTAAGATACCGCTCAGGGTGTTCAAACATAATCTTTTTGTCTGATTTATTTGCTTTAAATTTGATTCTTGAAGTCAACAAGGGAATAAGCGTTTGGGCAATCAAAAGCGAAGCTCCTAAAGCAATGACGATGGTCAGCGACACGTACTTCATCCAGGTGGCAACCTCACCCTCCGGCGCCACAATGAAAGGCAAAAAAACAATCGCGGTCGTCGAAGTTGCTGCTGCAACAGCTACGCCTACTTCTTTAACCCCAACGATAGTAGCCTGCTCGGGTGTTTCGCCGCGTTGTTGATGCCGAAAGATGCTCTCGGTAATCACAACTGCATTATCCACCAGCATGCCCACTGAAAGCATGAGCCCCATCATCGTCAGAATGTTCAAAGACATACCGAGGAAGTACATGAAGCCTAAAGTCATGATTAATGAAAACGGAATCGCCAGAGCAACAATCAGAGTTGTTGAGATTCTCCGTAAAAAAAGGTATAAAACCAACACGGCGAAAAAAGCGCCCCATAAACCTGATGACAAAAGCTCATCAATAGAAGAAACGATACCTTCGGCCGCGTTGTCCATAAAGTAGAGTTTGATGCCCTGCATATCGGAGCTGGTTTCAATTTCGTTGATCGCTGCTAATAGTCGATCGCCGACTTCAACCGTGTTTGCTCCCGATTCTTTGAAAATTTCCAGACCGATGGCGTATTTTCGATCCAGGTGCCTGCCATAATCTAGCTCGGGATGATCGTACCGAACATTAGCCACATCTTTCAGGCGCAGTCCTTTATCGCTAATAACGACATTTTCGATTTCCTGGATACTTTGAAATTCCACCAGAGGACGCACGCTAAAACGTTTTTGGCCATCGGTGATACGCCCTGCTGAGAAAACAAGATTTGAATTTCGCAGGTCCTGTTGAAGCTGTCCAATGTCCACTTTATGAGCTAAAATTCGATCTGCTTTCAATTCAATCATGATTTCTTTTGCTTCAACGCCATGCAATTCAACCTTCGAAACCCCGGGAATGCGTTCAATACGCCGCTTCACTTTTCGATTCAGCAAGTCATAACTATTGGAGAGGTCGCGCGTTGAAGAAAGACGAAGATTCATAATTGGAATGTCGGTCGATGACTGTTTAAAAACAAAATAGCGCTCGAGGTCGGGCGGAAGCTGATTCCAAATACCGTCGATTTTTTCTTTGGCTTCCATAGCTTTAATGGAAATATCTTCCCCCCAATCAAATTCCAACCCAATTCCCAAACCATTTTCATCCGAATTGGAGTTCATCTCTCTAACGTCGCTCATGGTGCCCAGCACTTCCTCGACCGGAATAGTGATCAGTTCTTCAACTTCCCTGGGCGTGGAATTAGGATAAGGAAACTGAATATAAATCTGCGGAAAATCTACCTCGGGAAGGTATTCCAGAGGCAGCATTTGTCCGGCGATGCCGCCGAGTAGAAAAAGCGACAAAAAAACCATGACCGTGGTTACGGGTCGTCTGAGTGCAGTTTTAGAGATATTCATGTCTTTAATCCAAGTTAAATATTAAATCGAAATGATACCGGATACTGGTTGCTGGTTACTAAAAAAACCTTTCAGTTACCAGTATCCAGCATCCAGCATCCAGCATCCAGTATCCAGCATCCAGCATCCAGTATCCAGCATCCAGCATCCAGCATCCAGCATCCAGCATCTAGTTTTTTCTATCCACCACTGCATAAACTACTGGAATCACCACCAACGTTAAGACAGTCGAAACCAGTAAACCGCCGATGACGGTGATCGCCATGGGGGCGCGAACTTCGGCGCCTTCCCCTAAACCGAGCGCCAGTGGCAGTAATCCGACTACGGTGGTTAGCATCGTCATTAAAATGGGCCGCAGACGAGCCTGCCCGGCTTCTTTAATGGCTTCAATTTTGGCCATGCCTTTTCTGCGCAGTCGGTTAATATAATCGATTAAAACGATAGCATTGTTGACCACAATTCCGGCCAGCATAATTAAGCCGATAAACACGACAACACTGAGTGAACTGCCGGTAACCATCAAAGCAAGCACAACACCAATCAGCGCCAGGGGAATTGTGAACATGATCACGAACGGATGTAAAAGCGACTCAAATTGTGACGCCATCACCAGGTAAACCAGAAAAACGGCCAGCAGCAAAGCAAATTGTAAAGATCGAAAAGAGACCGCCATTTCTTTGTTCTGCCCGGAAACCTGCACATCGAATTGTTCAGGAACTTGAATGGACTGAATAATTTCCTGGATCGCCTCTGCCGCCCTGCCGAGATCGTGGCCAATAATATTCGTGCGCACCAAAGCCACCCGTTCCTGTCCGACCCGGTGAATTTCTCCGGGCCCCATTGCAACGGAAACGTTTGCCAGGGCAGCCAGTTTGATTGGCGGCAGGTGAGAGGGATTAACCAACAAATTACGAATACTTTCAATGGACGCCCGATCCTTTTCCTGCGCCCTGACCAGAACATCGATTTTGCGATCGCGCAGGGAGTAGCGGGTTGCTAATTCACCTTTAACTTTATTCACCACAATTTGCGCCACGTCAGGAACTTGCAAACCATAAGCAGCCACGCGTTCCCGGTTAAATAAAATTTGGATTTCGGGATACCCGCCCTGCATGGTCGATTTCACATCGGTAAATACCGGATGATCCTGCAATTTTCTGGTAATCTGCTCTGAAAGCTTTTTGAGCCCCTTGAGATCGTAGCCGGAGATTTCGACTTCAATTGGGGTTTTGAAACTAAACAAAGAAGGCCGGGTGAATTTGGTTTCGATACCGGCGATTTGCCGGAAGCGGCCTCGCAAATCAGCCATGAGAACCTCTTCATCGGCGCGGTTTGAACCAGCGGTCATTTTGACTCTCAACTCACCCCAGTTTTCGCCGCCTTCCTCCGGGTTGGCGTCCAGGCGGTTGCCGGTTCCCGAAACCGAGAACATGGTTTGAATTCGATCATGGCCCGCAGCCTTGAGCTGCATGGTTTTGATAATCCTGTCGGTTTTTTCAAGCGGCGTACCCGGAGGCAGCTTGACCTCAACGATAAACTCGCCCTGTGAAAGCTGCGGGATCAGCTCGACGCCAAGCTGCGAAAGCAAAAGAACGCTTAGCAGTAAAAGACCGAACGCCACTCCCAAAGTCGCACCTCTGTGACCCAAAGACCAATGAAGCATTTTGGGGTAAGTGCGATTAACCCACTGATAGCCCTTATCAAAAACTTTTACTAAGGGTTTCATCGCAATG
Source organism: candidate division KSB1 bacterium (assembly GCA_022562085.1). Classification (NCBI taxonomy): domain Bacteria; kingdom Pseudomonadati; species Candidatus Zhuqueibacterota bacterium. The sequence goes on from JADFPY010000059.1 coordinate 5,567, forward strand.
CCCAGAACTTTAGCAAAACCCTTACTTGCGCGATAAATCCACGTTGCTAAAAATGTGGGAATTGTCGTAAAGATAAATCTGAAAAATCCTTTCATAGCTCGAACAACTCTGCCGCGCTTCTTTTCCGGTGGGGAAGTTTCTTCGGCGAAATCATAGTTTTTTTTCTTGCGGCCGCCAACAGAGGCCAGCATCGGAATAATCGTTAAAGCAACTGCTAAAGACGCTAATAGAGAAAACGTGACCGTCAACGCCTGATCGCGGAAAAGCTGTCCTGCAACCCCTTTGACAAACACCAGAGGAAGAAACACAGCTATTGTCGTTAATGTGGACGCAATGACCGCAGTACCGACTTCGCTTGCACCTTGTTTGGCCGCCTCTATAATGCCGGCGCCTTTCTCGCGATGCCGGAAAATACTCTCCAATACCACCACGGAATTATCCACCAGCATCCCTACTCCCAAAGCCAGACCACCCAGCGACATAATGTTAAGAGTGATATCGCCGCCAAACATCAAATTAAAGGTAGCGATAACCGAGATCGGAATTGCCAAACAAATAATCAACGTACTCCAAATATTTCGCAGGAAAAAGTACAGCACGAAAAAAGCGAGAACGCCGCCAAAAACCGCCGCCGAGATGACTTCGTTGACAGCACTGCTAATAAAAACCGCCTGATCATAAACCAAATCCAATTTCGTGTTCGCGGGCAGGATATCATCGAGGCGGCTGACACGCTTCTTGATACCCTCTGAAACCGAGACCGTGTTCGCATCCCCTTCTTTATAAATAGCGATCTCGACAGCCTCTTTGCCATTAATTCTGGTAATGGCTTTGCGCTCTTTATGACCTTCGTAAACCCGCGCGATGTCCTTCAAATAAACTTTTGAGCTTGCATCACTTCTGAGAATAACATTGCGAATCTCATCGATCGTTTTGAATTGGTTGAGCGTGCGCACCAGATATTGATTGGACCCTTCTTTTAAATTGCCGCCCGCTAAGTTGACGTTTTCCCGCCGCAATCGACTGGCGACATCCCGGATGCTTAAACCGAGCTGGTTTAATTTGCCCTGGTCAACTTCGATTTGAATCTCTTCCTCAAGACCCCCGCTGATTTTAACTGCCGCAACTCCGACTGTTGATTCCAATTCCTTCTTTAACTGCTCTTCGGCAAAGGTTCTCAGGTATTTCAGGTTGGTTTCATCGAAAGCTTCATTGTTTGAGCCAGCTGCACCGGCCTCCACACTTGCAAATTTTACCGTTGTTTCTACTGGCTTTGATTCTACATCTCGAGAAAGGGCCAACGTGATAATCGGATCGAGCGATGGGTCAAAACGCAGTACCAGCGGTTTTTTCACTTCGAGGGGCAACTGTAATGCATCCAATTTTTCGCGCACATCCAGGCGCCCCTGATCCATATCCGCGCCCCACTCAAATTCGAGAATCACATCGGACTGGCCGGAACGGGAGATCGAGCGAATCTCGATCAGATTCTTGACAACGCCAAGCGCCTCCTCAACCGGTTTTGTGACCAGGTTTTCAACTTCTATCGGTGCGGCACCGGGATACTCAGTTCGTACGGTTAAAGTCGGGTAAGTTAAATCGGGGAGAAGCGTAACCTCCAGGCGATCGAATGCCACGAAACCAAAAATGACGATCGCCAGCGTAACCATGGAAATGGTGACCCGGCGGCGGATGGAGAGATCTATTATTTTCATTTCTTAAGTTTTTTTTAATAAAAGGGTTCAGTGTCTATTTAAAAAAGATGCTTGATGCTTGATGCTTGATGCTTGATGCTTGATGCTTGATGTTAGATGTTAGCAACCAGCATCCAGCATCCAGAATCCAGAATCCAGAACCTATTGAACAATCTCCACCTTCGAGCTGTCTTTCAAGCCATTTTGTCCGACCACGACCACCTGATCTCCAGGCGACAGGCCGCTTATAATTTCAAAATAGAGATCATTGGAATACCCGGTTTCAACCACTTGTCGTATCGCAGTGGAATCTTTAATGACAAAAACCGTTTCGCTGCCATCTTCGGATAAGATAGCGTGTTTGGGAATGAGCAGGCTATTTTCGTGGGTATCATAAATTATTTTGACGCGCGCAAACATCCCCGGCTTCAAAGCACCATACTCATCTTTTACAGCTACAGTCACTTTTACCGTGCCGCTTTCCGGATCGACGATGGGGCTGATTCGCCAGACGCTGCCTTGATACGCTGTGCCGTTTGTGGCGTCTAAACTGATTTCGGCTTTTTGGCCGGGCTTGATTTTGTGAATGTCGACCTCAGGTACATACAACAAAGCAATCAATGGATTGAAATTGACAATCTTAAAAACAGGTTGGTTTAAATTCACCATATTGCCGTTCTTGATGTAGCGCGCAGCAACAACTCCTGAAATCGGCGCTTTAATGGAAGTGTACTCCAGGTTGAGCTTTGCTTTGTCGAATTGCGCTTTCTGAGCTTCATATTGAAAACGCACATTCTGAAATTCTTCTTTTGAAATGAGATTCTTTCCGAAAAGCTCTTTGTTGCGGTTAAAGTCGTTTGCCAATTTGTTAATGTCCGCTTGCGCCTGTTGAACCTCAATCGCCAGCATTTTATTTTCTAATCTTGCCAGCACTTGCCCCTTTTTCACCGGCATGCCTTCTTCCACCAAAATTTCGATCACAATTTCGGAAGTCTTGGCCACCACCTCAGCTTCCTCCTCGGCTTCTAAAGTCGCTGTGCCGGTCAGCAGGGCTGAGATATCGTCGGTGCTGACTCTGGAGACTTCAACCGGAATCAGGACAACATCCTCCTGTTCTTTGTCTTTTGCCTCGCCGTTCTTCCCACATGAAATAAAAAATAGGGACAGAGTTAAAAGCAGGCAAAGACTTAAAATACTATAAAGCTTTTTCATTGTATGATTCCTCCTAGCAAAATCATTTGATCACTGTGTGTGTAAAATAGACAGCCAAGCCGTCATAATGTTACATAAAATTAGTGCGAGCAATTTTTAGCGGGGTTTGAATGAATTGACAACATCTGTGTACGGCATGTATTTTAGGAATGTTGCAGAACCGCGCATCAAAATGCAAGGCATAAAAAATGCCTCATACGGAAGATTTTTATTTACAATAAACCTGGGAGTTTTAAATTAAGTGCATCAAGCTTGACATTAACAAATTTTTCAAGATACCATGAAAATCCCATTTTATCAAATCGACGCTTTTACCAGCAAAGTTTTTGGCGGAAACCCGGCAGCAATTTGTCCTTTGGAGAATTGGCTTCCGGATGAAACCATGCAAGCCATTGCTGCTGAAAATAATCTCGCGGAAACTGCTTTTTTCGTAAAAATGGGAGATGATTTTGAGCTCAGGTGGTTTACCCCGGAAATGGAAGTGGATTTATGCGGCCACGCTACCCTGGCCTCAGGCCATGTTTTATTTAACCATTTGGACTTTAAACCGAATCAAATAAATTTCCACACCAAAAGCGGTGTGTTAAAAGTAAGTCAGACCAATGAGCTTTTATCCATGAATTTTCCTTCCAGAAAACCTTTAGCAACTGAAACACCACAGCAGCTTGTTGATGGACTTGGAAGGAGGCCGGCAGAAGTTCTTAAATCAAGAGATTACTTTGCGGTCTTTCAAAATGAACAGGAAGTTCTGTCCATTCAGCCGGATTTTAACATTCTTGAGCAGCTTGATTGTTTGGGAATCATCATAACGGCGGCGGGTCAAACATCTGATTTTGTTTCACGTTTTTTTGCACCGAGAGCCGGCATTCCGGAAGACCCGGTAACAGGTTCGGCCCACTGCTCTTTAGTCCCTTATTGGTCGGAAAAATTGCACAAAAAAGATTTACATGCGCTGCAGCTCTCCAAAAGGCGCGGAGAATTATTTTGCCAGGATTTGGGCGAACGTGTGTCTATTGCCGGAAATGCTGTGACCTTTGCAACCGGTACAATATACTTGTAACCCCCGCCCATTCCACAGCGTTGATTTTAATTACAAGCACTCCTAAAAATATTTTACCAATTATTCTGCTTTGCAGGTACTTAGCTATGATAGGCAAAACAGGCCTAATTCTTTCTTTTCCATAAATTTCTTGAATCCAGATGTTAAGCATTGGATTGGGGAATCCGGAGGTTTAAAAAAAGAAAAGCCCGCCTGATCTCCGGCGAGCATTTCTAGTTGGTGGTGGTTTTCCTGCTTAAAGAAAAGTTTATCTAAAACCAGAATAAAAAGTAAAGTTTAGATTATCAAGGTATATAGATAAAGTTAGTAAATCTTAAATCAGTGTTTAATTTTTGCTCCTTTTTACGATTTACGAATATGCCAAGTGAAGCAAATGTCAGATAGCGCGTATAAAATAGGAAAAAAACTTTACGAAGATCTCATTGGAACGGTTTATAGTTTCAGTTCAGAGGCAAATAAAAATACCGGCCAAATAAAAATATTGCACGAGGAGTTTGCAAAGCAAGATGATCTGGTTCAGGCTTTTCACAAATGTGCAGAAAAAAGTTGTTCAATAAGAAATCAGAACACCATATCCGCACTGTCCCACGGCGAAGGAAATGGTACCCATTACATTGTACTGGAAACTTGTAATTTAACTCCTTTAAGCATTCTTTTGAAAAAAACGCACGTTTTGTCCATTTCCGATTCCATTGGGGTTATAGAAACGCTTGCCAATACACTGCGGCAAGCCCATATCGATGAGGTAATCCACGCCCATTTATCTCCTCAAAGTATCTTTACCGAGATAAATTTCAAACAAGTTAAAATCGCCAATTTTGGCTTTGATGAGCTTATCCGTTTGTTGATCAAAAAAAAGCAAGGAAGTTTAATAAATACACTCCCATATTATTCTCCGGAACTCATTCATGGAGATAAGCCATTAAATCGCCAAAGCGACATCTACCCGTTAGGCGTCCTATTTTATCGATTCTTAGTCGGTGAACTCCCCTGGGAAACGTATGAAGCAGATGACTATCTAAGAAACCCATACCGGCGCGCCCTGGTGCCACCCAGTCTTCAACGCCTTGAAATACCTGCTCTGCTTGATGAGCTGGTTTTAGAGGCACTGGAACCGAACCTAGAAAACCGTTGTCCAACTATTAGTCAGTTTATCGAAAAAATCGCTGAAACGAAGAAGGAAGTTCTCCCAATAGTGACCTCGTCAGCCGAAATTTTTAACGATGAGGTGTTGCACGAAACGGTCACGCAATCTAATGAAACGGCCGTAAATCAGGGTGATTATCAAAAGGAAAAAAAAATCACAGAGCCAGGCACAGAACTGCAAAATAAAACGCCAGAAGCTAAAATAGATAACGAGAAAAAAGATGAGACTCTGGAAGCCCATGAAGAAGTTTCCAGCCAGCCGGGTATTCATTCAAATAGTCTAGAAAAAGAATCGCCGCCGCAATTTGAGAAGTCCCAACAAACGACGTCAGACTCCGAGACGAAGTTGGCCGAAAGCGAAACATCCCAACCGGATGAATCTCCGGAAAAAATTCCAATTCCTACAGAAAGACTTGAACAGAAACCTGTTTTGGAGAGCAGCCAATTTTCAAACGAAAATGAGGCAAAAAATCCGGATCTTGGTCCTATTCAAGAAAAAAATGAAACTGGCCAGACTACAAAAGAGGAAAGTCCGGAAATCACTCCAGAAGCAAATGAAAAAACCGTAGAGCCAAATGAGCGGGATTCGATTCCTTCTTTGGCCACATCGACGCCGGAGCCAGAAACAGGTGAAGCACCGGTGAGCCCAAGAATTGAACCTCAAGAACACATCCCCGATAACAATGAGAAAGAAACTGCCCCCCTTCCGCCCCAGGAAGAAGTTCCTTCCCAACTCATGATGGATTCTAATAATTTAGAAAAACAAACGCCGGCACAATTAGAGAATCTTCAAGAACCACCGTCAGAGCCAACGACTGCAGATACAACATCTGCAGCATCTCCGGAACCTACCACAATTCTTCCTGAAGACGCCGACCAAAATCCTGTTTCGGAAGACGGTCAACTTTCAAATATTGAATCGGAGAGTCAAATTCAAGACGTTGAACCTGTTTCTGAATTCGATCCAGCCACAAACGACAAACACAATTCAAGCGCCCAGGATGTAGATAAGGAGTTCACCAAGTCAGAACAGTTGCATAGAAATGACCTTTCTGCAGTACCTACCCCGCCCCTGGAAGAGATTGATGAGTTAGCATCCATCACCCGATCTGAGCTGTCAGAGAATCCTCCGGACGATGGAGATGAAACTACTGAGTCAACCCAATTGGATAAACCTGGAGAGGCCCGGTCAGCAGCGGTGACAACTTTAGATGAGCCTCAAGCAAGCCAACCTGAAAATTTATCTTTGGAGGAGACGCCGGAACAAAATGCTCAAAATGAATTTTTCGACACAGTAGAAGAAAACCAGGAGCAGAACCCAGTTATTCAGCAGCAAAGAGATGTTGAGCAGAATGAACAGGCACTTAAACCTGAGGAAAATAATTTTGGTGAAAGTGTCGTGAATCAAAATCAAGAAGATGAGATTGATCAGCTGGTACGGTCAGAAGATCCAAGGGTTCCTTCCTCTCAGTTACACACTCATGAAAACGCCGACCCACCAAAAATAAGTCAGGAGCCGCACCAGCAAACAAAAGTGGCCGCACCGTTTGGTTCAAACGGTGGCCAAAAAACAGGCGTGCCCTTTGGTTCCAAAGATGAGACTATTTTTAGTAAAAGTAGCCCGCAAACATCCATACCACCCGATTTCTATAAGAAACAATTGCACGGACGTTCGAGCTTAACCGTCATAAAAACCGTTCTGATTGCTCTAATTCCCATATCAGTGATTTACCTGCTAATTGTAGTCACATTTGATGCCAATTTTATGAACAGACTTTCCAGTTTGAAAGAAAGTTTTTTTATAAAAAAGACCGAATCAAAAAATTCATCTAACTCGAATCCTCTTACCTCATATGAGCCAGCGGAAGCAAATCAAACTAACAGCGATGAAATCGCCTCGACCCGGCCAATCATCTCGGGTAAGTCAGGAACTTCATTTCAAGCAAACCTCCCTCCTGTTTCGGAGCTGAAACTGCAATTATCTGTACGAGGCAGTGGGCTTCCACAAGCTTCGGATATTTTCGTAAGCGGAGCCCATTATGGCAAAACCAACAATCAAGGACGGATGTTATTATCCAACTTGACGGTCAATCAAAGTTATATTATCAAAGTAGAAAAACAAGGGTTTGAAATGTGGGCGAAAGAGGTTTCGTTTAGTACCCTTGGGACGAAGGATTTAAACGTTGCGCTTAAACCATTGCCTTCGAAAGCTCTATCGAATAGCGGTCAAAAGATCGGACAGTCAACAGTCACTATTCTGTTATCCAATCCTCAAAATGTCAGCTCTGCCACCATTTACATTGACGGTAAGTTATGGGGTGGCAGAGATAATATTGCACCTGCCAAATTACAGATCCCAGCCGGGGACCATATAGTCGAAGTCAAACAAGACGGTTTCCGCTCCCATCCAGCTTCTCAATCTTTAACTCTTGCAATCGGAGAAAATAGAACCATCTATTTTTATCTGATCCCCAATTAAAATCCAAGTTTAAAATTTTCTTGACAAAGAAAAATTATATACATATATTTTCTTTTGAAAGTTATTCATCTATCTCTTTATTTATTAATATCTTCTATAGTTTTTAGCTGAACCAGTCAGGTGAGCGAGCAAGGTAACTCGTCTTCGGAAGAAAACCCCAAGACAAAGCGTCCTGAGAATGAAGACGAAGAAAAATTTATCATTAATAATCTTGACGATGAAGATGATCAAGAGATTTCTGAGGAACAGAAATATTGGCACGAATATTATGATGACGAAGAAGATAACATGAGACCCCGGAAGAGAAAAAAGCCAAAAGAAAAAGGCAGATTTGGTGATCGGGAACGCGAATGAAACTATTATCATTAATAATTCAGACCCCTATTCGATAGGGGTTTTTCATATTCATCATTAACAAAGATCAAAAGATGGCTAAAGGAATCACAAAAAGATCTGAAGATTATTCAAAATGGTATTTGGATATTATCTCGTCCGCAAAATTAGCGGACTATGCCCCGGTAAAAGGGTGCATGGTCATTCGTCCAAACGGCTATGCAATCTGGGAAAATATACAAGCCGGTTTAGACAAAATGTTTAAGGAAAGTGGACATGTAAACGCCTATTTTCCCTTATTCATTCCTGAAAGTTTTCTTAAGAAAGAAGCAGAACATGTGAAAGGGTTTGCTCCGGAATGCGCCGTAGTCACTCATGGCGGCGGCAAAAAACTGGAAGAACCTTTAATTGTGCGGCCTACATCAGAAACCATCATTTGGTACATGTATAAGAAATGGATTCAATCGTACCGCGATCTGCCTATTCTGATCAATCAGTGGGCAAATGTAGTGCGGTGGGAAATGCGCACCCGGCTATTTTTACGGACCATGGAATTCCTCTGGCAGGAGGGGCACACAGCACACGCGACCTTCGATGAGGCCGAAGAAGAGACCCTGCGAATTCTCGAAATCTACCGAACTTTTGCTGAGGAATATATGGCTCTGCCGGTACTCACCGGCATAAAATCTGAAAAAGAAAAATTTGCCGGCGCAGACCGAACCTATTGCATCGAAGCCATGATGCAGGATCGAAAGGCTCTCCAGGGAGGTACCTCGCACAACCTGGGACAAAATTTTGCCAAAGCGTTTGACGTTCAATACCAAGATGAGAGCGGTAAATTGCAGTATGTTTGGGCAACCAGCTGGGGCGCTTCAACGAGATTGGTGGGCGCCCTGATTATGGCTCACAGCGACGATCGCGGCCTTGTGCTGCCACCGAAACTTGCGCCGATTCAAGTGGTTATCATCCCGATTTGGAAAGGCGATGATGAGAAGAAAGCCGTTTTATCTAAAATCGATTCTGTCACCAAAGATTGGTCCACCCACTTCCGGTTCAAAGTTGACGACCGGGAGAATTACCGCCCCGGGTGGAAATTCAACGAATGGGAGAAGCAGGGTGTGCCGATCCGAATTGAACTTGGCCCAAAAGATCTGGAGAAGGGGCAGGCAATTCTCGTCAGGCGGGATACGGGAGACAAAGATCCCGTTGGGCTCGACCGGTTGAAAAATCAGATCACGGAATTGCTGCCAAAAATTCAGGAAGATTTGTTTAACAAAGCTTTTGAGTTCAGAAAGCAATATACTTTTGATTGCGACGATTACACTCAGTTTAAAAAAGAAATCGAAGATACGGGCGGCTTTTACAATGTGCACTGGTGCGGCAGCCGCAAGTGCGAAGACCGCCTGCAAAACGAGACCAAAGCGACCATTCGCTGCATTCCGATGGAGAAAAAAGCAGAAAAGGGGAAATGTCTTTTGTGCGGCAGTGATTCGGAAGAACGGGTTGTGATTGCAAAGGCGTATTAAAATGTAGCGCAAACGTCCTCGTTTGCAAATCCCAATCGAGACGATTGAGTTACAAGATCGGAGGGAACTTTGGAACAGAAATTAGTCGATTTTGTCGGGGAAGCAAGCAACTTCGTCTGGGGACCGCCCATGCTTATTCTTTTGGTGGGAACCGGAATCTATCTCACTTTTTTGTTAAAAGGCCTGCAATTTCGCAGTCTTTTTCATTCGCTTTATCTCGCTTTAATTAAACGAAAAGAATCAGGAGCCGCAGAAGGCGACATCACGCATTTTCAGGCTCTCATGACTGCACTGGCGGCCACAGTTGGTACAGGAAATATTGCAGGTGTCGCGACTGCCATTTATGTGGGCGGTCCGGGTGCGCTGTTTTGGATGTGGATGACCGGCCTTGTCGGCATGGCCACTAAATATTCGGAAGCGGTTTTAGCCGTGAAATATCGCGAGAAGGACGAAGCAGGGAACATGCGTGGCGGTCCCATGTACTACATTTCCAAAGGTTTGGGCTGGAAGTGGCTGGGTTCGCTTTTCGCTATGTTCGCGGCAATTGCTGCCTTCGGCATCGGCAACATGGTTCAATCGAATTCGGTGGCAGATGCGGTTCAAGCCAACTTTGGGGTGCCGCTCTGGGTTACGGGGATTATTTTAGCTGTAGCGACTGCACTGGTCATCCTGGGTGGTATCAAAAGTATTGCCCGGGTCACGCAGGTTTTCGTTCCCATCATGATTATCTTTTACATGATTGCCGGTCTGGTTGTTGTCATCATTAATTTCACCCTCATTCCTGAGACTTTTGCCTTAATTTTTAAATCGGCTTTTAGCCCTACTGCTGCGAGTGGAGGCTTCCTGGGTGCGATGGTTATGCAGACGATTCGCTTCGGCGTTGCTCGCGGCGTCTTTTCCAACGAAAGCGGCCTGGGCAGCTCAGCGATTGCCGCCGCAGCGGCACAGACAAAAAATCCGGTCTCGCAGGCCCTGGTCTCGATGACCCAAACATTTATCGACACGATTGTCGTTTGTTCGTTTACAGGCTTCGTTATTATCTCAACCGGCGCCTGGACCAGCGGCGAAACCGGTGCGCGGCTAACCTCGATGGCTTTTAGTCAGGGATTGCCTGGCGAATGGGGCGGAATAATCGTGACGCTCGGACTCATCTTTTTTGCCTACTCCACAATTTTGGGGTGGAGTTATTATGGGGAAAAGTCACTAGAGTATCTTTTGGGGGCGAAATCGGTCAAGCCTTACCGGATTATTTTCTGTATTTTTGTGGGGATTGGCGCGGTGGCAAAATTAGACCTGGTCTGGGGCATCGCCGATGTATTTAACGGTCTCATGGCCATCCCGAATTTAATCGGGCTGCTTTTCCTTTCCAAAGTGATTGCCTCCGAAACCCAGAAGTACTATTACTCAAAGGATTCGAGTGAGTAAAAAAAATATTAAAGTAGGATACGTGGCCATCGTCGGGCAGCCGAACGTCGGCAAGTCTACCCTGCTGAACAATCTCCTCGATTTCAAAGTCGCCGCGGTCACGCGCAAGCCGCAAACGACCCGGCACCAGATCAGGGGTATCCTCAATGGTGAAGACCACCAAATTATTTTCTTCGATACCCCCGGACTTCTCGAACCCAAATATAAATTGCAGGAAGCGATGCGCCAGGCGGCTTTCCGCTCTCTAAAGGACGCCGATCTGGTTTTGTTTATGGTTGCTGCGGCTAAAGAACCGGATGCATTCGATACAAAGCTCCTGAACCAAATCCATGATTTCAACAGTTCGATTATTTTGCTGCTTAACAAGATGGATATTATTTCCAAGAACCAGGTTCTGCCGGTGATGGAATATTACTCGCAGCTGGGAACTCTCAAATCTATCATGCCGATTTCCGCCTTAAAAAAAGATGGTTTGGATTCATTAAAAGAGGAGATCCTTTCGGCGCTTCCAACAGGTCAACCTTTTTATGACGACGATCAAATCATGGATCACCCGGAACGGTTTATAGTCTCTGAATTGATTCGTGAGAAAATTTTCCAAAGATACGGGGAGGAAATTCCCTACGCTACCACAGTTCAAATTGATGAATTCAAGGAAAGGAATGACGGCAAGGATTTTATTCGGGCGATTATTTATGTGGAGAAAGCCAGCCAAAAGGGCATTCTAATCGGAAAAAAAGGCGCGGCATTAAAGGATGTTGGCCGAATAGCCCGTCAGGAAATTGAGCACCTTCTTGAACGCAAAGTGTTTTTGGAGCTCTGGGTGAAAGTCAAAGAAAAATGGCGCCAGGATGAAAAGATGTTGAAGGAGTTTGGGTATTACAATTGAATATTTCTATAATTCCACTCTACTCGCCGCCAAAACCTCCATCGTCGAAAAATTCTGCACGTACCCGATAATCGAACAATTATCTAAATCTACAGAAGAGGGCAACTTCAGGGTAATTCTTCCAGTTTGCTTTTTCAACTCAGAAGAGCTGAAAGAACGAACAACGTTCTCGTGATGTAATTTCATTCCTGAATTCTCCCCGCGCTTGATATTTTGCACGAGACCGCGTTCAACCAGCGCCAAATTCAAAACAGCATCTTCGGGTAACTTTGACAGGTTGTATTCTATCTCTAATTGATTTGATTCTTTGCTGCCTGATTTTTCCAGAAATAAAGTAATGTCAGCCGATTTCTTAAGTGCAGATTCTATGTTTGCTCTGGCTTTGGCCCGGTTTGAGCCCACGA
>JADFPY010000060.1 GCA_022562085.1 candidate division KSB1 bacterium
AAGCACGTACACCTCATCGGCGCCGGGCCAAATATTTTTTTGCGACGAAGAAATGACGATCGAAAGCGGGGTGTGCTCAAAAAGATCGATTTTGAAGAGGTGGACTTTGAAGCTGAGGACACAACGTTAGGCGTCAGCAAGATTGAAGATTTTACCTGGCCGCAGCTTTTGGATTTATATGCCTGCACCGAGTGCGGCCGTTGTCAGGACAATTGTCCGGCTTACCATGCGGGGAAAGAGTTAAATCCCGCACTTTTGATCCATAATCTTAAGGAATATTTAGACGAGAAGGCTTCGTGGGTTTTATCGGGAAAAGAGCAGCAAAACGGCAAACAGCTTATCGGCGATGTCGTCAGTGAGGATGTGATATGGGCTTGCACCACCTGCGGCGCTTGTGTTGAGCACTGCCCGGTCTTTATCGAGCATGTCGATATTTTGCAAGATATGCGGCGTTACCTTACGATGGATCAGGCGAATATTTCAGAGGAAGTCGCAAAAACGCTGGAAAACATGGAAAACATCGGCAACCCATGGGGGCTGCCGCAACAAAACCGAACTGCATGGACGGAGGGTTTGGATATTCCGTTGATGCGGGACAAGAAAGAAGTTGAATATCTATACTGGGTCGGTTGTGCCGCAGCGCTGGATACCAAAAATCAAAACGTCGCCAAGTCGGTGGTGAAAATATTGAAGACAGCCGGCGTCGACTTTGCTATTTTGGGGACAGAGGAAAGCTGCAACGGGGATTCCGCGCGTCGGCTTGGACAAGAATATCTTTTCCAAATGATGGCAGAAAACAACATCGAAACTTTGAATAAATATAAGTTTAAGAAAATTATTACCGCCTGCCCGCATTGTTTTAATTGCATTGGCAACGAATATAAACAGCTCAACGGCAATTATGAAGTCATCCATCATTCTGAACTGATTGCGGAGCTTATTGAATCCGGTAAAATTAAACCGAAAAAGAATATTGAAAAGCGAGTGACTTATCACGATGCTTGCTACTTAGGGAGGCATAATGGAATATATGACGCACCGCGGACGGTTGTGGCTTCCGTAGCGAATGGTGAAGTTGTAGAAATGAAGCGTTCGCGTGAGAAAGGCCTCTGTTGTGGCGCTGGCGGCGGTATTATGTGGATGGATGAAGAGCCGGATAAACGAGTAAATTTGGTTCGGTTTGGTGATGTTGAAGAGTCGAAAGCTGAAGTGGTGGCGACTGCCTGTCCGTTCTGCAACATCATGCTCGATGATGCGCGCAAAATGAAAGGTAAAGAAGACGAAGTCGAAGTTAAAGATATAGCCGAGCTGGTAGCCGAAGCTTTGTAGATGCCCATCTTAGAACCAAAAATTGAGCAATATTTAAACGACCTTCTTCCTGAGCGCGAGTCGGTTGTCCAGGAGATGGAAGAATATGCTGAAGCAAATAACTTTCCGATAGTGGGGCCGCTGGTTGGCAGGTTGTGCTACCAAATAGTTAAGTCGATTAACGCCAAACGGATTTTCGAGATGGGCTCGGGCTTTGGCTACTCGACTTACTGGCTTGCCAGAGGATTAGCTGGTGACGGGAAAATAATTTTTACGGAATATTCTCAAGAAAACATCAAACGCGCGGAAGATTTTTTAGGAAAGACCCAAGTTTTAGATAAGGTTGAAATCATTCATGGTGATGCGATTGAAGCACTCGAAAACAGGGATGAAGAGTTTGATTTAATCCTGAACGATATTGATAAGGAGTATTATCCGAAATCGCTTAAAGTGATTCTGCCGCGCTTACGAAAAGGCGGAATTTTAATCACCGACAACCTTATTTGGAACGCCAGAGTTGTGGAAGCAGAACCGGATGCGCAAACACGGAGTATTATGGAATATACAAAAATGATTTATGACTCTCCGGATCTCTGGACGACGATTATTCCGTTGCGTGATGGAGTTGGGATTAGCTATAAACTGAATTAAAAATTGGCAGAACTCTTCGAAAAAGGCATCGAATATTTTAATTCACGATATTATTTCGAAGCACATGACACTTTCGAAGAAGTCTGGATGGAGGAGCGTGGCGAAGGTGTGCAATTTTATCAAGGGTTAGTGCAACTGGCAACAGGGTTTTATCATCTAAGAATGAAAAATCTAAAAGGTGCCGAGAGCCAATTAAGCAAAGGGGTAGCGAAGTTAGAAAAGTACAAACCTCAATATCAAAATTTAGAATTGACGGAACTTTTAAATCAAGTATCAGTTTGCATTGATTCGATTCAAGATAATCAATCCGGCGAAAGTCTTTTTGCGCGAATTGAATCGAAAATTCCGAAAATGCAACGATGGGTAAAGGAGAATACTGAATAAATTAGAAAGGTTATTTTATGGCTAAAGTTGATATGATTATGCCGCAAATGGGCGAAAGCATCGCAGAAGGCACAATCATCAAATGGCTTAAGAAGGAAGGGGATAAAGTCGAAAAAGATGAAATTATCCTTGAAATCAGTACCGATAAAGTCGATTCAGAGATTCCTTCGCCGCAAGCGGGCGTGATAAAAAAACTTTTGGCGTCCGAAGAAGAAACAGTTCAAGTCGGGTCGGTGATTGCTCACATTGAAACTGAAGGTGTGGGTGAAGCTGCTGCAGAAACACCTGCCGCCGAACCTGCAAAAGTAGAGCCCAAGAAAGAAATTCCCGCTGAAGAAGTAACCGTTGTTGCGGAACCTGCACTGGCTCAAACTCAGCCGGCAGTTCAAGTGTCCGTCGATGGTGGGAGCATTTCTGCAATACCAAGAACGGACAGAGCCGGAAAGAAATTTTTCTCCCCTTTGGTTCGCAGCATTGCCAGGACAGAAGGGCTTAATATCGAAGAATTAGAGCGCATCGAAGGCACGGGTGCAAAGGGGAGAGTTACTAAAAAAGATGTTCTGGCTTATTTAGAGAGGCGTTCTACTTTAGTGCCAACAGCGCCTGCTGCCGCGCCTGTACCCGCTTATGTTCCGCCAGCTCAGCCGGAATTTTCTGATGACCGCGTCGAAATCATTCCGATGGATAATATGCGAAAATCCATTGCAGCGCACATGGTTCATAGTGTGCAAACTTCCCCCCATGTGTTTGCAGTTAGTGAAGCAGATATGACGAATCTGGTTAAGTTTAGAGGTCAATATAAAAATGCATTTCTCGAAAAGACCGGCACGAAACTAAGTTACATGCCTTTTATCGTTGAGGCTTGCGTTAAAGCGCTTTTAGATTATCCTTTGGTCAATAGCTCAGTTGATGGCGACAAAATTATTCGAAAAAAATATATTGGCATTGGCATGGCAGTGGCTTTGGAAAACAGCGGCTTGATCGTGCCTGTAATTAAAAATGCTGACAGCTTAAACATTGTCGGTCTTGCCAGAGCCGTGAATGATTTGGCTTCTCGGGCGCGCGTCAAAAAACTTAAACCGGCTGAAGTTCAAGATGGCACATTTTCAATTACAAACATGGGGAGTTTCGGTAGCCTCATGGGATTTCCCATAATCAATCAGCCGCAAGTGGCGATTTTGGGCGTTGGCGTGATTCAAAAGCGGCCGATGGTGATTAACGAAGCAATCGCTATTCGCGACATGATGTACATTTCAATTTCTTTCGATCATCGAATTGTCGATGGTGCTCTGGCTGGGCAATTTCTTGATCGAATTGCTTATTATTTAACAAATTTTGACACGAATAACATTTTCTAAACTCATATCCTTCGGAGGGGGTTTAAAACCTTCGGAAGGGTGAACAGATATGCTAAATACAACTATTGAAAATTCAGCACAGAGAGCTCACAAAAGACGCCCGGACTGGCTAAAAGTCAGGCTGCCTTTCGGAGAAGGCTATAACGATGTTAAGGGCATCGTTGAAAATAACGGGCTGCACACGGTTTGTCAAGAGGCTCGCTGCCCTAATATTGCCGAATGCTGGGAGCGAAGGACAGCTACATTGATGATTTTAGGCGATGTTTGTACACGCAGTTGCGGCTTTTGTGCAGTGAAAACAGGCAAGCCCCTCTTTCTTGACCGAGATGAACCTCGCAGAGTAGGGGAGGCGGTTAAGAAAATGGGATTAAAACATGCAGTTGTCACTTCTGTGAATCGCGACGAATTGCCGGATGGCGGCGCTGGTATTTTTGCGGAAACCATTCGACAAATTCGGCAGCAGGTTCCGGGCTGCAAAGTAGAGGTACTTATTCCGGATTTTAGGGGCGACACTTGCGCTGTTAAAATGATCATCGACGCCAAGCCCGAAATTTTAAATCACAATACTGAGACAGTGCCAAGATTGTATCACCCTGTAAGGCCGCAAGGCAGGTACGAGTGGACGCTGAACGTGCTGCAATTTGCAAAGCAGAACGGAATGATCACCAAATCCGGGATGATGTTAGGACTTGGCGAAACCACCGACGAAATTCTCGAAGTCATGTCTGACTTAAGGCGTGTAAAAGTGGATATTCTGACTTTAGGCCAATATTTGCAACCCACCAAGAATCATTTGTCTGTCGCACGGTTCGTCCATCCTGATGAATTTGCAATGCTCAAAGAAGAGGGGATGGAAATGGGTTTTCGGCATGTGGAATCGGGTCCTTTGGTGCGAAGTTCTTATCACGCAGATGAGCATGTTTGAAAACATGCCTTAACTCCAGAAAAATACCTTGACTTTTTGGCTAATTCCTTTTAAATTTACGTTTAATAAAATCAGGAATTTTCTGAATTATTTCTAAATTTAAGAATACTCAAAATTTGGTGTCATAAATTAAATTCGTTTTTAAAGCGTGTCAGTTTGTGGCACGCTTTTTTTGCATTTTAAAGGGCGCTTAGCTCAGTTGGTTAGAGTACTTGCTTGACATGCAAGAGGTCGCTGGTTCAAATCCAGTAGCGCCCACACACAAAAAAATCAAATTCCAAATACCAAAATCCAAATGACAAATTTAGTTGGACTTTGTTGTTTGTTTATTGGCATGTGCTTGTTTAAAGAGATGTCTGAAGATAAAATTAATATCCAATTTCCTGACGGCAGCAAAAAATCCTATCCAAAAAGGATTCGTCCAAAAGATATTATCGAGGAAATCGGTAGTCACGCCTTGAAGCAAAAGGCAGTTGTAGCGCAGGTCAATGGTCAGCTGGTGGATTTGAACAGGTCTATCGAGCAGGATACAACCTTGCGTCTAATTGGATATGACGAGCCGGAGGGTATGAAGACCTACTGGCACAGTACCTCGCATATTATGGCGCATGCGGTAAAAGAGCTCTACCCGGAAGCGCAATTTGGCGTGGGACCAGCAATAGAAAATGGATTCTATTACGACATTGACGTGGATTCGCGAATCACACCAGAGGATCTAGAGCGCATTGAAAAAAAGATGCAGGAGATTATCGATCAGGATACGGAATTTCAGCGCGATGAACTCACGAAAAAAGAAGCGATTGACCTTTTCAAGAAAAAGGGAGATAAGTATAAGCTTGAGCTTCTTAATGATTTGGATGACGACCACCCAAGCATTTACAAAGAGGGCGGATTTGTCGATTTGTGCCGCGGGCCGCATATTCCATCGACGGGTAGGATTAAGAGCTTCAAACTGCTGAATATCGCCGGCGCTTATTGGCGCGGGGACGAAAAGAATAAGCAGCTGCAGCGGATTTATGGGATTTCCTATCCTAAAAAGAAGCAGTTAGATGAATACCTGCATTTACTGGAAGAAGCCAAGCGAAGAGACCATAGAAAACTCGGCAAAGAGCTGGAGCTTTTTCTTTTAACGCCGAAGGTGGGCAGCGGTTTGGTGCTCTGGCTTCCAAATGGAACCATTATCCGCGAAACTCTGGAAAATTTCCTCCGAGATGAACAAAGGAAGCGTGGGTATTTGCCGGTAATGACGCCGCATATCGGAAATATTGAACTTTACAAGACCAGCGGGCACTAT
Source organism: candidate division KSB1 bacterium (assembly GCA_022562085.1). Taxonomy (NCBI): domain Bacteria; kingdom Pseudomonadati; species Candidatus Zhuqueibacterota bacterium. The sequence continues at coordinate 5,921 of JADFPY010000060.1, forward strand.
CCGTATTACAAAGAAAGCCAGTTCGCTCCTTTTAAAGCTGAGCATCAGGAATACCTGCTCAAGCCGATGAACTGTCCGCATCATTTTCAGATTTATGCTGCGAAGCCGCGGAGTTACCGCGATTTGCCTATTCGGCTTGCCGAGTTTGGCACAGTTTATCGCTATGAGCAGTCCGGAGAGTTAAGCGGCCTCATCCGGGTGCGCAGCTTCACTGTCGATGATGCACATATGTTCGTTCGTCAGGACCAGCTTAAGGACGAGTTGTGTGAGGTTTTTGATTTAGTTAAGTTGGTTTTTAGTACGCTCGGTTTCCAGGATTTTAAAGTACAATTGTCATTCAGGGATCCGGAAAACACCGGCAAATACGGCGGCAATGACGAACAGTGGGAACAAGCGCAGAAGAATATTCAAGAAGCGGCAGATTTTTATGGTTTGGATTACGAAGTAGCAATTGGAGAAGCGGCGTTTTACGGACCTAAAATCGACTTCATGATTCGCGACGCCTTGAGACGAACCTGGCAGCTTGGTACGGTTCAAGTGGATTATGTCATGCCGGAAAGATTCGACCTGGAATACGTTGGCAGCGACAATCAAAAGCATCGACCTGTGGTGATTCACAGGGCGCCGTTTGGTTCAATGGAGCGTTTTATTGGCATTCTGATCGAGCATTTTGCCGGGGCTTTTCCGGTTTGGCTTGCTCCGGTTCAGGCAATCATTCTGCCGATCTCTGACGACTATTTAGATTATGCTAAAAAGGTTTGTGAAGAATTAAAAGATAAGAACCTGCGGGTATCGGTCGACGAAAGAAACGAGAAAGTCGGTTATAAAATTCGAGAAGCTGAGACCCAGAAAATCCCCTACATGCTGATCGTCGGTAAAGAAGAGGTGGCAAACGACTCGGTGGCAGTTCGGCAGCGGAAAAAAGGTGATTTAGGAAAGCTTAGCTTGGATGATTTTGTCCAAAAAATAGGTCATGAAATTGACGAAAAAATAATTTTGAACTAACTGAAAGGAATTCGCCATCAACAAAAAAAAGCAGACTACCGCCATAAATGAAAGAATCAAAGCGCCGGAAGTTAGAGTCATAGATGCCGATGGAGAACAAGTTGGTGTGATTGATACTTCAGAAGCAATCGAAACGGCCCGGAACAAAGGTTTGGATCTTGTCGAAATTTCTCCCGCTGCATCGCCGCCCGTCTGCAAGATAATGGATTATGGGAAGTACAAATATCAGCAAAGCAAAAAGGAAAAAGATACTAAGAAAAAACAACATGTAATTCACGTTAAGGAAATTCGACTCCGGCCCAAAATTGAGGCCCATGATTTTAATTTTAAAGTGAGTCATGCCCGGAAATTCATTGAAAAAGGGAATAAGGTAAAGGCAACGGTCTTGTTTCGTGGTCGGGAAATGGCCCACAAGGAATTCGCCAAAACGCTTCTGGAAAGAATGGCCAATGAACTTGAAGATATCGCCAAGATCGAACGCGAAGCGGTCATGGAAGGTCGAATGATGATTATGTTTTTAACAAAAAGATAAAACTGAATCAGGAGTAAAAATGCCAAAAATAAAATCTAATCGCGGTGCGATGAAACGATTTAAGGTGACCGGCACCGGAAAAATCAAGCGTCACAAAGCTGGAAAGAGCCATATCTTAACCAAAAAAAGTCCCAAGACCAAAAGAAACTTAAGAAATGCAACCCTGGTCTCGGCGGCAGATGCAAAACGTGTACATAAAATGTTGACAAAGTAAATTGGAGGCAAAATGCCACGATCAAAATATAGTGTAGCGTCGCACCGACGTAAAAAGAAAATACTTAAACAAGCCAAAGGTTACCGCGGCGGTAAGAGCAAGCTGATTAGAACCGCGATGGAAGCCGTGGACAAGGCTTTGCAGTACGCCTATCGCGACCGGCGGCAGAAAAAACGCGATTTTAGAAAATTGTGGATCACGAGAATTAATGCCGGCGTTCGGATAAATGGTATTAACTATTCGACATTTGTTAACGGTCTGAAGCGCAACAATATTGAAATCAACCGAAAACTGTTGGCGGATTTGGCGGTAAGCGATCCCGATGCATTCAAAAACCTTGTCGAAGTTTCCCAAAATTAAATGGCCGAATCGTTTGATACAATTTTATCTGAATTAAACAACCTTGAAGAGGCGTTTAAAAATGATTCAAAAGAGGTAAAGCAGCCTCAGAGTCTTGAAGAGATCCGGATTAAGTATCTCGGCCGGAAAGGTTCGGTTGCGCAGTATTTTAAAAAAATGAGTACTGTTTCTGCCGAGGACAAGCCTAAATTGGGAAACACACTAAATAAGCTGAAAGACGAGTTTCATGCAGAAATAGATCGAATCCAACTCTCTTTAGAGACTAAAAGTGAGGACAACGGATTTATAGATCTCACTTTACCCGGGACGCCGCTTCAAGTTGGTTATCGAAATCCCTTGATGTTGGTGATGGATGAAATTAAGGAAATCTTTTCCTCGATGGGATTCAGCATCGAAACCGGACCGCTGGTTGAAACCGAGTTCTACAACTTTGAAGCCCTGAATGTCCCGGCTGATCACCCGTCCCGGGATTTACAGGACACATTTTATCTCGAAAATGATCTTTTGCTGCGAACTCACACGTCGCCTGTGCAAATCCGCACCATGCAAAAGCAAAAACCCCCGATTCGAATCATTGCGCCGGGGCGCTGCTTTCGCAAAGATACCCCGGACGCGAGCCACTCACCGGAGTTTCATCAGTGCGAAGGTCTTGTCGTGGATAAAGGGATCGCTTTTTCGCATTTGAAGGGCACCTTGTTAGCATTTGCAAGAAAGCTTTTCGGCCCGAATATTCAGGTCAGATTTCGTCCGAGCTTTTTTCCGTTTACGGAGCCGAGCGCTGAATATGATTTTTCCTGTGTTATTTGCAGCGGCAAAGGATGCCGGACTTGCAAAAAGACCGGCTGGCTGGAGATCTCTGGTGCCGGCATGGTCGATCCGGCAGTTTTTGATTATGTGGATTACGACGCCGAAATTTATACCGGTTTTGCCTGGGGCATGGGCATCGAGCGCATCGCCATGATGAAATACGGCATCGATGACATTCGGCACTTCTATGACAATGACTTGCGTTTTTTAAACCAATTTTAGACCTCAATGAAAGTAACTTATAAGTGGCTTAAATCTTACACTGATTTTGATCTGACTCCGGAGGAGCTGGTGAATTCACTAACCATGCTCGGTTTGGAAGTGGATTCGCTGCAGCCGGTTTCCTGGGATTTTGACGGAATTGTCGTTGGTAAAGTTATTCAAAAATCAGCACATGAGAATGCTGATCGGCTTTCTGTCTGTGAAGTTGATGTCGGCTCAAAGACGCTCAAGATCGTTTGTGGTGCTCCAAACGTCGAGGTCGGGCAAAAGGTGCCGGTGGCAATGGAAGGGACGCGTTTGCCAAATGGTACGGTTATTAAGCAAACGAAAATCAGGGGTGTCGATTCACAGGGGATGATTTGCTCTGAAGCGGAATTGGGGATTTCAAGCCGAAGCGACGGAATCATGGTTTTGGACAATAAAATTAAGTTCGGCCAGAAACTGCATGATGCGCTTGAGGACGGCGACAGCGTTATTGATATCGACGTCACTCCCAACCGGCCTGATTGCTTTGGGGTTATCGGCATTGCCCGTGACATCTCTGCTCTTTCGAATTCAACTTTAAGAAAGCCCAAACTCGAGCTTGTTGAAAATGGCCGTTCCGTTTCTGATTTAATTAAAATAAATATTTTAGACCCGGAAAAATGTCCCAGGTACACGGCCCGTTTTATCGGCGATATCGAAATTAAACCCTCGCCCTGGTGGCTGGTTCAGAAGCTCGAAGCCGTCGGAGTTCGCTCAACTAACAATGTTGTGGACGTGACAAATTATGTTATGCTGGAAACCGGCCAACCGCTGCATGCCTTTGATTATGACCTGATTCGTGGCCAGGAAATGAATGTAAAAACGGCGACCAAAGGGGAAAAGTTTGTCACTCTGGATAATGTCACTCACACCCTAAATTCCGAATGTCTCATGATTTGCGATGCGGAGGGGGCAGTCGCAATTGGCGGTGTGATGGGTGGTTTAAATTCCGAGGTCTCCGATTCTACAAAAAACATTCTGCTTGAAGCCGCATATTTCGACCCGATAAATATTCGACGGACTTCAAAATTTATCGGCAGCTCGACAGAAGCTTCGCGTAGATTTGAACGTGGGGTTGATCCGAATGGAACTTTGTTTGCCCTCGACAGAGCGGCACAACTTATCGCTGAAGTCTCTGGGGGTAAAATTGCCAAAGGTTCCGTCGACGTTTATCCGACTCAAATCAAGCCTAAGAAGGTTAGATTGCGCAGCGCTCGTGTGGCGCATCTGTTAGGCGTTTCGGTGCCGGTAAAGGAAATCAAGTCAATTTTGGAAAGACTTGGATTTAAAGTCAGCGGTGAAAATGATTTTCAGGTCGAGGTGCCGACGTTCAGGCCGGACGTAACCCGGGAAGCAGACTTGATTGAAGAGGTTGCCAGGCTGTATGGATACGACAACATTCCGGCCGATACAACCGCTTTGATCGAACAGGCTGTTTCGAAAAGCACTTACGAACAATTTATAAAAAAAATTACCAACACTTTGATTTCGTTTGGATTTTCGGAAACTGTAACATATAATTTAATCAGTAAGAAGCACGCTGAAATTTTTTCGTCGAATAAGGAAAGGGCTCACGTAATTAATCCACTCAGTGAAGATTTATCTAATTTACGTCCAAGCTTAATTCCGGGATTGTTAAAAACCGCACAGTGGAATATCAATCGCCAAAATAGCAATCTAAAGTTATTTGAAATTGGCTCGGTCTTTCACAAGGTAGGCAAAAATATCGAAGAAAAAGCCAGCGTTGCCGGAATTTTAACCGGATATTCTGCGGAGGAGGCCTGGAATATTAAAGCGAAAATTCTGGATATTTATGATCTTAAGGGATATACCCATGAGCTACTTATTAGAAATCGTATCAAGAATTTCTCCTTTGAGCCGCACACAAGTGCTTTTACAAACAAAAAAACCATGGCAATTAAAAAGGACGGCGATTTGTTGGGGTTTTTGGGTGAGGTCAAATCGGAGATTCTGGAAGAGTTTGGGATCGAACAGCCGCTGTTTGCCTTCAATTTTGATTTAGAAAAACTGGTTGAACGGTTGCAATTGGAGCTAGCGTTTTCACCGATTCCAAAATTTCCGCCGATAAAGCGCGCCATGGCTATTGTTGTGAATGAAAGGATGAATGCGGAAAGTTTATTGAAGGAGATAAAGAAAAAAGGTGGAGAATTTCTAAAAAACACAAATGTTTTTGATATTTTCCAGGGAGAATCAATCGGCGCAGGAAAGAAAAGCCTTGCGTTTAATCTAACTTTTTATTCATTAGAAAGGACATTGACGGAAGAAGAAGTAGAGGCGCAGATGAAACAAATTCTTGAGGCGTTAGAAGCTAAGTTTTCTGCGAAACTCAGAAGTTAATTTTCAGGAGTTACCGGGTGAATTGGGAGCACTTAAATGAATTGGAGTCAAAAATAAATCAAGCAGTCAGCCGAATTGAACAATTTCAGATTGAAAACCAAAAACTGCTTGATGAAAACATGAAACTTCGTAGTGAATCTCAATCTCAAGAGATACTAATCCAACAATTGAAGGAGGAGAACCTTAACCAAACAAAAAGCGAATCTTCATTCGGAAAAGAGAAAGAAGAAAAGATAAGAAATAAAGTCGAGCAAATGTTGGCGATGCTTGACGAACTTCATTAGTTTTGAGCTTTCTGGAAATTAAGGTTTGTTGTTTACAGGTAATTGTTTTTCAAATATTTAGAATTGGTCAATGGTTGTAATGCACCAAGAAAGCGGCATTTTAAAAATAAATATTTATGGCACCGAGTATCCTATTAAGAGTGATGCGGAGACGGACCCTGATTACATAAAAAATGTCGCTGAGTTTGTCGATAAGAAGATGCGAGAAATCGATGAGAACACGCAATCGAAGTCCTCAATAAAAGTGGCTATCCTCGCAGCTTTGAATATAACAGACGAGCTATTTCAAGAAAGAGCATCAAATGAGTCGCTATACGGCGAGATGGAAGATAAAATTAAGAAGCTATCTAATAAATTGGATCAAAGTATTCAAACGTAATTTGAAACAGAATAAGATTCAATATTAGGGGAATTCCACTCTCCGCTACTTCAAAAGCTGCTCTATTTGTTAGCCTTGATCAAACTTACCTTTCTTTCCTTAACTTCCCGTCAACAGATTTCTTGAATTAACAGGTATATTGGTTCGCCTTTTAGAATCGATATCGCCATTTATCTAAATTCGGAGCATAGCAATGATTATACTATGGGTCATTATCGCTATCTCTTTTGGGTTTATTGCCGGATGGTTTCTACGACAATTTCTTGGTCAAAAAAAATTAGCCAAAACATCCGAATATGCAGCAAAACTAATTAATGAAGCCAAAATTGAGAGTGAAAATTTAAAAAGAGAGAAACTGCTTGAAGCGAAAGAAGCGAATTTTCTAGCAAAGCAGAAAATTGAACAAGAACTCAACAGCAAGCAGCGTGAAGCACAACGTTTAGAAAAGCAACTTGGTAATCGTGAGCTCAATTTGGATAGAAAAGTAGATATTCTGAATAAAAAAGAGAATGAATTAAATCAACTTACCAAAAATTTGAATGTCTCAAAAGAAAAACTGAGAAACGAGGAATCGAGGTTAGAGAGACTAATAGAGGACGAAAATCAACGTCTCGAACAAATTTCCGGTCTCACGACTGAAGAAGCGAAGCGGATTCAAATACAGAATATCTTAGAAAAAGCAAAACGAGAAACCGCTTTGGAAGTTCGGGAGATTCAGGAAGAAGCAAAACAGAAAGCGGTTCAGGAAGCCCGGGAAATTATTCTGCAGGCGGTTCAAAGGAGCGCTGTTAGCCATATTGTTGACACAACTGTTTCGGTTATAAATCTACCCGATGACGAAATGAAGGGGCGAATCATTGGCCGCGAAGGAAGAAATATCCGCGCATTTGAAAGCGCTACCGGAATCGAAGTCTTAATTGACGACACACCCCAGACTGTGGTTTTGTCCGGGTTTGATCCCCTGAGAAGAGAGATCGCTCGAATATCGTTAGAGAAACTACTGTATGACGGCAGAATTCACCCTGGGCGGATTGAAGAAGTGGTTGTCAAGACCCGAGAAGAAATCGGTGAAAAAATATTTGAATTCGGAGAAAACGCAATTCATGAGGTTGGATTGCATGGAATTCATTCTGAATTGATCCGACTTTTAGGTAGGCAAAATTTCAGGACAACATATGGGCAGAACCTTCTGCAGCACTCTAAAGAAGTCTCGAGTCTCGCGGGTGAAATGGCAGGGCAGCTTGGATTGGATATAACTCTTGCCAAAAGGGCTGGTCTGCTCCATGATATTGGTAAAGCAGCGGAAGAATATGGGGGTGGCCAGGTTCACGAGATTGGTGCTGAGTTAGCGAAAAAGTTTGGAGAAAATGAGATTGTTCACAACGTAATATTGACCCAGGCACCTAATGACAATCACGAGATAATTTCGCCAATCACGGTTTTAGTGCGAATGGCTGACGCAATTTCCGTTTCCCGGCCCGGTGCTCAAAAAGAGATGCTTGAAAGTTATATAAAGCGCTTGAGTTCCATGGAACAAATAGCTCTCTCGTTTCCGGGGGTTGAAAATGCTTATGGGATCCAGGGCGGTAAAGAATTACGTGTCATCGTTGAGCACAGCATTATAGACGACACGAAAGCCCAAATCTTAGCGGATAATATTGCCCAGAAACTTAAGGAGGAAACGGAATTTCCGGGACAAATCAGGATTATTGTCATTAGAGAGTACCGAGCAGTAGATTTTGCCAAATAGTTTCAGAGAAATGTTTGATTTTTTTAAATAATAGTTTAAATTTCTGGTTTCAATCAAGTTTATTCGAAGCGCAGTACCGGGAAATAGCTTTCGCATACCTTTATCAGTAACTGTTATTCAACATGCAAAATCAAATCATCAAAGTTTTATTTATCGCTGACATTGTTGGGCAGCCCGGGCTGGAAATCATAACAAAGTTACTTGGCGGCTTTAAACAAAAAAACAAGATTGATTTTTGCATCGCAAACGGAGAAAACGGCTGTGAAGGAAAAGGGCTGACTCAAAAAATAGCTTATAGTTATTTTAACCAGGGTATTGATGTTATCACGAGTGGCAATCACATCTGGGCGAATAACAATATCAATGATTTGCTGAAAACGGATAAAAGAATCCTGCGGCCCCTTAACTATCCAGACGGCAATATCGGCGGCGGCTCGACAATCATTGAACTTGAAAACAATCTAAAAATTGCCGTAATAAATCTGCAGGGACGAACTTTTATGTACTCAATCGATTGTCCCTTTAAAAGAGGTTTGGACGAAGTGCGGAAAATACAGAAAGAAACAAATATAATTATTGTGGATTTTCATGCTGAGGCCACCGCGGAAAAAATGGCTATGGGGTGGTGGTTAGATGGAAAAGTCAGCGCCGTAATTGGGACACATACACATGTTCCTACTGCGGATGAAAGAGTTCTGCACGAAGGAACCGCTTATATCACCGATGCCGGTATGACCGGACCGTTTGACTCGGTCATCGGCTTAAAAAAGGAGCTGGCGATCAAACGGTTTTTGCATCAAAGCTATGTGCGCTACAAACCTGCTGAAGAGAACATTAGACTTTGCGGCGTGATGGTGTCAATTGATAGAGAAAATGGCAAAGCGGAAAGTATTGAACGAGTGAGTTTGCCTTAGCCCGTTTTCTGTCATTCTGTGTGTTTTTAGCGGAATCACGGAATGCATTCTTACTCTCCCGACACGAACTTAACTAATTTTATGGCTCAGATTATTGATGGGAAAAAAATAGCTCAGGAAATCAAGAATGAGCTTAAAGAAAAAATAGAAGAACTCAAAAGTTCCGGTTGTATACCAGGCTTAACGGTCGTGATTGTCGGCGAAGATCCGGCCTCACAAATCTATGTGAGAATGAAAACTAAAGCTTCGCAAGAACTCGGAATTAACTCAGAAACCATTGCATTGCCGGCTGATACCTTGCAAACAAAACTTTTAGAGCTTATCGATAGACTCAATAAAGATGAAAGTGTACATGGAATTTTAGTACAGCTCCCTTTACCCGAACAAATTGATGAAGACGCGATTATAAATTCCATCTCGCCAGAAAAAGATGTTGACGGCTTTCACCCGGTCAATCGGGGGAAACTGATGGTAGGGGAAGACACATTTGCTCCGTGTACGCCCTTAGGCATTCAGGAGATGTTAGTCCGAAGTAATTTCGATCCGAATGGCAAGCACGTAGTTATTGTTGGCAGAAGTAAAATCGTCGGCATGCCTTTGGCAACCATGTTGGGCCAAAAGAAGTCCGGTGCGAATGCAACAGTCACGGTTTGCCACACCGGCACAAAGGATATAAGTTATTTTACAAGGCAGGCCGATATTTTAGTGGCTGCCATTGGACGCCCTGAGGTGATTAAAGGCGAGATGGTTAAAGAAGGTGCAGCGGTTATCGACGTTGGAATTAACCGCGTCCAAGCTCCCGACACGGAAAAAGGCTACCGAATTGTCGGCGATGTGGAGTTTGAGTCGGCTTCTCAAAAGGCGGCGGCGATCAGTCCGGTTCCCGGCGGCGTCGGTCCGATGACGATCGCGATGCTTTTAAGCAATACTGTAAAATCGGCACAAAATTTTTGCGCCAGTAGCTCAACTGGATAGAGCGTTGGCCTCCGGAGCCAAAGGTTGTGGGTTCGAGTCCCTCCTGGCGTACAAAGCTCAATTTAATATTTTCAATTGGAAAAAGGTTACAATTATTTTGTCTTTAAGGGAATGAATAGGAACAGATAGGAATAAATTTTATACCTATTTTATACCTTAGCTGACAAGTGCCACGACATCGTGGAGTTGTTTATTAAATTGCGTATTGTTCTTTGAAAAACTATATATCTCTTTTTCCATTTTTTAAAAGGATAAGGAGGTTTTCTATGTCTCAAAAAAAGCGAAGCATCAGAGACGGCTCGCGATTGAGCGCTATCTTGCTGGAGAAAAAGTTGATGCGATATGTTCCTCTCTGAAGCGTTCCGCAAGTTGGTTTTTCAAATGGTTTGCTCGCTATCGTACAGGCAAAGCCAATTGGTTTGAGGAACAATCGAGGCGTCCACAAACTCGTCCTGCACGTCTTCCCGATCACGTAGAGCAAGCGGTTAAATGGGTTCGTCTGAGTCTTTACAACCAGGGCTTGTTTTGTGGCGCCCAGGCAATCCTTTGGGAATTGGAAGATTTGGGTGTCGAGCCATTGCCTTCTCTGCGAACCATCAATCGCATTCTCTGTCGGCTTGACTTGACGGATCGCAGGACAGGCCGCTATGAACCCAAAGGGAAAAAATACCCCGCTCTTGAGGGCACGCGTGCCAATCGCGTCCATCAAGTGGATTTTATTGGCCCCTGTTATCTGAGCGGCCCAGTGCGCTTTTATAGCCTGAATACTGTTGATCTGGCTACTGGGCGATGCGCGAGCGAGCCGCTTATTGAACGAGACGGGCAGCACACCGTTGATGCCTTTTGGGCCATTTGGAAACGGTTGGGCATGCCTGAGCATCTCCAAGTTGACAATGAGATGCTGTTTTATGGCAGCCCCTCACATCCTCGCGGGATGGGCATCTTGATCCGCCTTTGCCTGCACAATGGTATCGAACCCTGGTTTATCCCAAAAGGTGAGCCATGGCGCAATGGTGTAGTTGAAAAATTCAACGACCATTATCGTCAAAAATTTCTCGGACTTATTCACATGACAGGAGAAACGAAATTGCGCGAGCAAGCGCTGCTCTTTGAACAGAAGCACAACCGGCGCTACCGTTACAGTAAATTAGGTGGCCGGACGCCTCTGGAAGCGCTGGCGATGTCGAACCAAGCTTTGCGTTTCCCGCCCGCAGGACAAGCACCACGCCATCCAATTCCTAAACCCAAATGTGGAATTTATCATGTTGTCCGTTTCATTCGTAGTGATGGCATACTCGACATCTTCGGGGAGAAATTTCAAGCACCGTCGGTAACTATCTACGAATACGTCATCGCCACAATCAATGTCAAAGAACAAAAGCTGAAACTCTATCTCGATAAATTGCAAGTCGACGAGATCGACTATAAAATGTTTTGAACCGATTTAGTAGCGGAGGTAACTCCTGTCGGCCTACGGCCTCCTTCCGTCACCACCGCTACTAAACAATACTCCACGATGTCGTGGCACTAAAACCACTCCACGATGTTATGGCACTTAACAATTAACGATTAACCAATTCATGAAACAAGGTGTTTTAATAAAAGCCGGCCGTCTGGATTACCAGACCGC
>JADFPY010000061.1 GCA_022562085.1 candidate division KSB1 bacterium
TGAAATCACAAAGCGCAAAAGCCAAATAACAAATGCCGACGGCTCGGCATCCCGGGAAGGCGGGATAAAATCCAATGCCCAATTTCCGATGCCGACGGTTCGGCATCAAACAAAGACAAAGTCACTTGATAGTTTTGTTTATTGTAATTTGCAGTTTGAGTTTTATCCCCGACTAAACTTGTCCCCGAATTCTTTAATCGGGGAACATTCGGGGAGAAGCTTGGGATTTGTTATTTGATATCTGGAATTTTCGGCTTGCCCCGTTGGGTCTGTATCCCACGGGGCTTGTCCAGGTTAGGAAAGAGGTTTACTAAGTGAAAATTCAAATTTTGCACCGGAGTTTATATTTTGAATGAGCCGAATTCCTCCACCATTCTCTTCCACCAGACTCTTGACGATGGCCAGTCCAAGGCCTGTGCCGTCCTTTCGCTTAGTGAAAAAAGGCTCGAAAATTTTTTCCTGGAACTCATTTGGAATTCCGGGTCCGGTATCGGAGAAATTCAGATTGTTTGGGCCTCTGATTTCGAGTTTAATCGTACCGGAGCCGCCCATTGCTTCGACCGAGTTTTTCAGCAAGTTCAAAAAAATTTGTTTGAGGTGCTGCGGGTCCACAAAAATTTTACTGGTTTTTTTGTCTTCGAAAAATTCAACTTCATAACCGTTCAAGTCCTGCGCTAGAAGAAATTTAGCTTCCTCGAAAATATCTTTTACAACACAATTTTCTTTTTTGGCCTTATTGGGTCGTGCATAATTGAGAAAATCGTTTACGATTTTTTTTAAATTCTGGACCTCCTTTTTAATTTTCTCCGCTTCATTCATGGCTTTTTCATCTTTTAGTTCATTGGCCAGCAGTCCTGCAAACAATTCGATACCGCCTAATGGGTTCCTGATTTCATGGGCTACTCCGGCCAGCATCGCTTTTTGCCGGGTGTCTCTTTGGATAATCGCTCGCCGCATTTCTTCCATAGTTTGGCCCAAAAAACCGATTTCGTCTGAAGATTCAATTTGTATTTCGCTTTCATAATCTCCTTTGGTAATCTTCTGGGCTGCCGACTTCAAGCGGTTGATTGGCGTCGTTATTCTTTTAGAAAATAAGAATCCAATGAAAATAGATCCGGCCAGAACCGCTGTTCCTAAAATTAGGAGATCTCTCCGAACCGTTTGAATAGCCTCGAGGGTATGGGCGCTTGCTTCTAATGCCAAGGCCGCAACAACCTGCTCTGCTGATATAATGGGTGTAAAGCTTGTTTTGTACAGGCGGCCATCACTACCTTCGAAAAGAGTGGAATTGACTGTGCTCCCAGAGAACAACGCCTCAGTTTCTTCGGGTGTTATGGGTATAAAAATCAAGTCATTACCAATGGGTATTGAAGGATTTGTGTCCACAAATGTTTTTTTATTTTTAGAAAAGATATAAATTCTGCGGATATTGGTCTGGCTTTTGAAAGTTTCTAATTGTTCAAGTAGATTTTTGTAGGTGCGAGTTTCCTCGTCGCCCGGAAAAATATTCTGCAGGAGCTCGCCGTCAATTTGCAGTGCAATCGCTTTGGCCAAGCTTTCCAGTTTGTCCGCAAGCTCGTTATCGAGGGTTTGGCGTAACCGCCAATCTAAGTAAAAACCGCCTACAAAAATAATTATGATGACTTGTAAAGTGAAAAGAAAGAGGAGGTGGGAACGAATTGAAAATGTGGGCATCTTAGCGATTCAAAATTTCCTCATAATAAGCTTCATATTGGGGAATAATTAACTCCCGGTCAAAGCATGTGACCGCGCGTTTTTTGGCGTTGTTGCGAAAGGCCTGATTCAATTTGTCATCCGTCAACAGCTCAAGTGATTTTTGCGCCATCTGTGCAATTTCCCCGACTGGCAGAAGGAAACCGGTTTCGCCGTCTTTGACCACTTCGGGCAAGCCGCCGGTTGCGGCGCCAACCACCGGAACGCTGCAAGCATGCGCCTCCAAAGCAACCAGACCAAAACTTTCCTGTTCTGTTGGCAGAATAAACAGGTCGGAACAACTCAGCACATGTTCGATATAGTCTTGCTGGCCAAGAAACCAAACGTGATCGGTGAGATTCATTTCTTTCACAAGTTGCTGCACAAAAAGCCGCTCCGGCCCCTCTCCCACGAGCAAAAGTTTGGCCGGAATTTTCTCCTGTACTTTAGCAAAAATTCGCACCACGTCGCTGACCCTTTTCACCGGACGGAAATTAGAGGCGTGCATAAGAATCTTCTCGCCATTTGGCGCGTATTTTTCTTTGTTGCAGTCTGTGAAACTGTCGGAGCATCGGTTGGTGTCGATGAAATTATAAATCACCCGAATGTCCTTTTCAATATTGAATTCTTTGATAGTACGATTTTTAAGAAAGTTAGAAACCGCCGTCACCCCGTCAGATTCTTCGATGCTGAATTTGATGACGCGATAAAACGATTTGTCGGCGCCCACCAGGGTAATATCTGTCCCGTGTAAAGTCGTCACAATTTTCAACTTTTCTTTTCTCAAAATACTTTTGGCTAAAAAAGCGCTGGCAGCATGGGGAACTGCGTAATGAGCATGAATGAGGTCGAGATTATACTCTTCGTCAATATCTGCCAGCTTTGCCGAAAGGCTTAAGGCGTAGGGCGGATATTTGAACAGGGGATAAGAAGCGACCTCCACTTCATGAATGAACACATTTTGACTAAATGAGCGCAGCCGGAATGGCGTGGCGTAACTGACGATATGGATTTCATGGCCGCGTTCAGCGAGCCCAAGCGCCAATTCGGAGGCAACGACGCCGCTGCCGCCGTGAGTCGGATAACAGACGATTGCTATTCTCATGAGTACCTTTCTAAAAGGTTATGAAATCATTTGCCAAAGAGGCACAGAGAACAATGACATTTACTGAAAGATTTTGAACAGAAGTTTCTCCGAGATTCATATGTCATTTAGTTACCTTAATCCCTCTCGAAAACAGTGTCAACTATATTTGCAAAATAACTCCAGCTCTTAACTCGGTTTTTAACCTCATCTGAGTACAAAAAATCATAATCAATCCTACTCACAATTGAATAAGATTGCTCTTCTCTTTTTTTATAAGTCTGTCCGAAAAGCTGATATATTCGATTAATGACTTCAGATGGATGTCTATGCGTTTCCGGATTGGTATTTATTACGTCAATATTCAACTGATTTCGAATATATTCAGGCGTAGCAATGGGATTAATTCTTTGAAACAAATTATAGTCGGCAATAAACCAAGATTCTATTTCCATGATTGCTAAAACAAACTTTAGATTATCGAAATAGGTGGTATGTGAAAACAATTCGTTGAAAGAAGTTATAACTTCTCGTTTTCTACTTCTTGGACGATCATAAAGATCTTGAATGGCTATTAAGTATTGATACTTCTCTTGGTTAATCATATTTTGAGCACGATCTCTTAGGGCTGGAATAACATTGCCGTCCCCCGAACAATCAAAAATGAGCACATAATAATTTGACTCCGGATAATTTCGGGTAGTCAATATTTTAGTGCCTCTACTCCCCAAATGTTGAATTTCTGTTCTTGAAAAATTGTGCTCTCCTGCCAGATATTCCGCAAGATACTTTACTAAAAATATCCTTTCAGTTTGACCTTCCACAAAAAAACCAACCTTAACCAAGATCTTCCCCATTAGGTCTAAACATTTTACTACTCAGTAAATCAAAGTTGTTTAAACCTGTATATTTAAAGTCATCAAATATTTTTTTACTATTGTGGTAATTGTACGACTTAACAATATGACTTTTTCTTTCCAAAATATTGATATATTTCAATGGAACAGTGTTGATTAAAAATCTGTCATTGGACGTCATTATCATTTGAATCTCAGTTCCTTTGAGTTTTTTTATTAATAACTTTGTTAATGAAGATGATCGTTCAAAATCTAATCCCTCTCCTACATCATCGATAACAATCGTGCATTTTTTTTGTTGGTGGAGAATGTAATTTAAAATAACTATCATTGAAAAAGCTCTATACATACCCTGTGACATTGTTAGTTGCTCTATCTCACATTCGAGATCATTTTCTTGTACACTTGTCATTAAGACGGGATTAGCGATTCCCGATACCAATGTCGATTTAACAGATACTTTATTAATAGGATACCCTATACATGTAAAATCTTCAATTATTGATTTCGTAATATTTTTATCTTTAAGCGCTCTTTCTAAAAGCATTGGCGTAGCACCTAAATCTTCGAGATTTTCTTCAGCTTCATTGGCAACTAATAAGAAGGTATTGGGCCTGACATTAGTAAACTGATATCCAAGGAAACTATCAGCCCACTCAAAAATTTCTTCCAAGTACGGAAACTCTTGAATGTCTCGGCGCACCTGGGGAATCAACTCATTTTTAGGGGGCCTAATACGCAATTTCTTTTTAGATTTGTATGAATAAATAGTTCCTTTATCTAGTTCTCTCTTCAATAGAATTTTAGCGCCTATTTTTATCTCTTCCTTTTTTATCTGTCTGTTTACAATTGTTAATTTATACTTGTACTTTTCATTAGTATCGGTTTTGAATTCGAGATCCCAGATGCCATTTCTAATTGATGTTTTTTTTGACAATATTTTTGCCAAATTTGAAATTACATTTACTAATCTTGTTTTTCCTGTCGCGTTTAGTGCAATAATTAAATTTAGCATGCCAAAATGTAAATCATCGATTTTCCAATAATTGGCCATACCTTCATTTTCGCGATAATTAAGTTTTGTCAAAATCATATTTTCACTCTCTTATAAGATTCAATAAGTAAAAATAAACTTATTATTGAGAATACCAACTTTCAAAGAAATGTTCCTCAGAGATCAAAATAAAAAATTCTTAACCAAATCTAATGGAACTCTGTGTCGCCACGGCTTTATGTTACTGAATCCCGGTTAAATACTCAGGGCCGAAAAAGTCAACTGGATCATCTAACCGCATCGCCTCCCGAACCAAGAAGGGTTCGCCATATTTAACCCCGATATACGAACCGTACTGCTTATCTCGTGTAATAATCGCCTCAAGAAACTCAGGTGTGCTGATATTTGTTTCTTCATCGCCGTATTTGTTTTTTTCAGGGTTATGAAATTGCGATTTATAGGCCTGAATCGCTTCCACTTTTTGCCCATGGTATTCCGAAACATCGACAATAAATGACGGTACAAATTCGAAGCGGCCAGGATAGTAAATGACTTTAAACGGCCGGTGAGCTTCCTGCCCTGTGTCGATTTTTTTTAGACCGGAAAAGAAAGCGGCCTCGCGAACCAGGTGCGAGGCATGCCCGTGGTCCGGGTGGCGTACTTTCCAGTAAGGCGCAAACACAATCCTCGGTTTATGTTTACGGATTTCCCGAATGACTTTAAGTTTGTTCTCCTGAGTTGCTGCAATATTCCCGTCGGGAATATCAAGCATTTTATGCACCGAGAGGCCCATGATTTTCTCTGCTGCCTCGAACTCCTGCGCCCGGATTTCGGCAGTACCGCGAGTACCCAGCTCGCCCCGGGTTAAGGCGATCACCCCGGTTTTGTAACCCATTGCGCCAAGCTTGATAATTGTGCCGGCGCAGGTTAATTCGATGTCGTCCGGGTGTGCGCCGAATGCTAAAACATCAATGTGCATTTTTTTCTTAATTTATAAAATGAATGAAATTCGCGCGGTTTTAAATTTTTATAACTTGGTGCTCAAAATTTGAAATATCCAGAGACTCATAAAGTTGGTCGATGAAACCCAATCCATATTTAAACAAATACGGCAGGATATTCAGCTCCCGTTCCTGAAAATTATTATTTGGATAAAGACTGTTTTGGGCTTTATGAATCTGCTGTCCGATGACCTCGTTGCGTTTTTTATAAGCCTGCAAAATCTTTTTTTCCAAACCATCCATCTGGCCCAGAATCCGGCCCTTCACATTTTCGACCGTGTTTTTTAAAGTCGGCTCAAATTCAATGACTGTGTCTTCAAGCGCCTGTAAATTCTTGTTTACACATAAAGAGGCACACCTAATTCGTTTTTCCAGTGACTCAGGTAACTGCGCTTTGGCGATTTCGTTAATCAGAGCTTCAACATTGTTCCAAAAATCCGGGACTTTCAAATCGTAATTGTCCAAAACTTTTTCGATTTTGCCTTCCAATAATGTCAGGCTTTTTCTGGGATAAATGATTGGCATTGGAATATCGAAAACGTCGTAAATCCCCTTCATTTGCGCGTAATAAGCAAGTTCAGCAGACCCGGCGACATAAGCAACAGTCGGTAAAAGCGCATCCTGGTACAAAGGGCGCAACAGTACATTCGGACTAAATCGTTCTGGCTGGGTTTCCAATTTATGCAGGAGTTCGTCTTTCGTAAACGAGTTCTCAGTGCCCTTAACCGAAAAGCTGCCGTCCTTAATTTCGATAGAGTTTCTCTCTCTTTCTACATAAAACAGGTTTAAAAAACTTTGTTTGAGTTGCACTTGCGAATGGTAATTTTTTTCGTTCAACCGGGTAGATGCCGCAATTGCACTTTTAGTAGACGGGGAGTCTTCAGCAATTTCTTTTCTAAAAACCGTCGCGCCTAATTTCTTGATTCTTGTATCGCTGGCGTCGATGAGAATGAGGCCAAATGTCTTAAAAAGCGCTGTGAGCCAGGCCCCAAAAGCTTGCGAAAAAATTGTTTCAGGAAGGTAAGCCGCCGACAGTTGGTTTAAAATCTCTGCTTTGAATTCCGATCGATTGGTTTCATCATCTAACTTTTGCAAAAGCGAGTCAACTTGGTCGTTTAGTTTAATCTCGGAAACCGGAATTTTGTTGTCGCTACTATGGCCGTTATAAGTTATTTTTAAAGGTTGATTGCTTTTATCATTGATATTAATGTGGTTCACTTCGAGAAAGTCGTGATCATCCGAAGCCAGCCAGAAAACGGGGACGAAACACCCCTCGCAAGTCCGGCTCAAACGTTCGGCAAGTTTGATGGCAGTGAGGGCTTTGTAAATAGTGAAAAGCGGTCCGCCAAACAAACCCGTTTGCTGCCCGGTAACGACAGCACACGCGCGCCTTTCCAGCAGCAGGTCAATTTTTTCTAAAGTTTGCACTCCGCAGCCGAACTTTTGATTTTGCTCTTTTAGAATAGGCACGAGTTGTCCCAAAGGCAGCTCTCGCGACTTTACTGAATCAGTTCTATCCAGAAAGTCTTTCGGCTGCCGGTAATCGCCATTGTAAAACTCAGAGACCTTGGTAAAATCAGTTAAATAATCGGCGACCAACGGTTTGACACCGGGCATTTGGCTTATCGACGTTTTCAATTTGACGGCTCCTTTTTGCCAACTAAGAGCAGTCTCGGACTTTTGCTGTTAAACGAGCTGCCATCAAAATCACCAAACGTTTTTTCCAATTTCAACCTGGTTTTGGCAAGCAAACTTTTCATCTCCTCGAGGGTATAAAGTCGCACCGATTCGAAATATTCTCGGGCTTCACCATTTTCCTTCAAAGTGATTTTTTTTTCAATGCGCTCTGCTGTCCGGTTATACTGGCGTTCCTGGATAATTTCGAAACCGTTCACCTGCCGCGAGTCAACCGGCACGAGATTTTCTACCACGTATTCTTTGTTCAAGTAATCCTGAAAAAATGATCCACCGGGTTTAAGCGCTGCCTGGATACTTTTGAGTGTCTGCAAATTCTCTGCATCGGTTTTAAAGTAACCAAAGGTAGTAAAAAAACTCACCACTGAATCAAATGCATTTGCAAAGGGAATGTGCCGCATATCAGCCCGGACAAAGCGTATGCAGCAGCTTGCAGAGCCGTATTTTTCCTTGGCCAAAGATACAAGCACTGAGGATAAATCGAGGCAGGTAACGTGATATCCTTTCCCGGAGAGCTCATTAGCATGCCGGCCGTTGCCGCAGCCCAGATCAAGAATTTTTTTTGCCAGTTTTAAGTCGAGAACATTTGCAACAAAATCAACTTGCTTTTTTGCTTCCACTTCGTCGCGGTGCGGATAGACTTTTAGATAGTCTTCGCCGAACCAATCCTTGTACCAGGTCATTGTTTCCTTTAAGTTAACTTAAACTGTTGAAGCTAAGAAATTTCAGCGCGAATTTCAATTAGTTTTTTGGGGGTAGAGAAAAGCCTGATAATTTCGCTTCACTACCTGCCAGATTTTTTTTTGACAGGGAATCAAGAATTCCATATATTGGTTTTAATTTAAATCCAGGGTGGTTTCTTAAAAACCAAATTCAAGCCATTCATCCAAAAAATAGATCATGAATTCCCAAAAAAATGTCGCTGCGATTTTGTTGGCCGCAGGTACTTCCAGCCGGATGGGGAAGGAAAATAAACTTCTGCTAAAAATCGCTGGTAAGACAATTCTTCAGTGGTCTGTGGAAAATGTGCTGGCTTCAAAGGTGACTCAGGGTTTTGTTGTGGCAGGAAAAGGTTTTGAAGAAGTCCAAAGTTATTTGAGCCAGTTCGAAGTTACTGTTGTGCATAACAGTAATTACCAATCGGGAATAAGTGCCTCTCTAAAAGCGGGTCTTAAAATGGTTGCTTCGTCTACAGACGGTGCACTGATTCTTTTGGCAGATCAACCAAACTTGCAACCGCAAACTTTAAATTGTTTTCTTGAATTGTTCAGCGATGGTGATAAAAAAATCATCGCCGGACAATACGACCCAATAACCGGAAACCCGGTCTTGTTTCACCGAAAGTATTTTAATGACCTTTGGCAGCTTCAAGGAGATGTTGGTGCCCGCTCTCTGCTCAAACGTTTTCCTGGAGAAATTGCAACTGTGGAAATTCCTCCGGAGCAGTCTCTTGATATCGACACTCCCGAAGATTTTTCCAAAATGAGAACCATTTTGGAAAGTCGAGTCGCTTAGTTCGGTGTCTTTTTCTACCAAAGGTTTGTCAAAAATTGAAGAAAAAAATTGAGGAGCGGCGACAAGAGTAGTTTTAACTTTTCTGCGATTTACCCTCTTTTATTTTACCGACACGCGAACTCGAGTCTTGAGCAATATCAAGCGTTGATTCAAACTCAATGCTGTAAATATCCAATATGGTCAAAAAGAAGACGGCGATGACCGGACCGATAATAAATCCCATAATGCCGAACAAACTGATGCCGCCGATCGTCGAGAAAAAAATCAACAGATCGTGCATGCCCGCATCACGCCCCACCAGCCTGGGTCTTAATAATGTATCCACGTTGGAAATTACTACAGCAGCGACAATCATGATCGCAATTCCTTCCCAGGTATTTCCCAGGATAAGCTGAATAATTGCTGCGGGGTATAAAACCAGCCAACCACCTACCAGTGGAATGATGGAGAGAATGACCATCACTGCCCCCCAAAGAATTGGCGATGCGACGCCAAAAATCCAGAGAGTCAGGCCGCCAAGAGTTCCCTGCGCCAGGCCAATCAATAATGTCCCTTTTACAGTCGCGCGCGAAACGGAAACAAATCGGTGCATCAAAACTTCTTCATGCCGGTCATCGAGAGGACTTAGATATTTGATCCGGTTAATCAATTTGTCGCCGTCTCTGAAGAAGTAAAACATAATAAATAGCGTAATAAATAGGTCCGTTAGGACGTGAAACGTTCCTTTGAAAGTCTTGTTAATGACTTTGCCGATAATATTTGCCATGTTTTTGGCGATATCCTGCAGCGAAGATTGCCAGTCGATTGTGTCGAGATGGAACTGTTTGAGGATGGGGTAATTCTTGATCTTTCCCAGGAATCCTTCATCACCTTTGTTAATGATTTCACTAATTTTTGGCTCGGCGGTCTTGTAAAGATCAATCGCTTCTCTCGATACCAAATCAGCTATGATGTAAACCGGGACCATCAATCCGAGCAGCAAGACCAAACAACACAAGATTGCGCTGGCGCCCCGGCTATTCCGGAAGACTTTAAGAAATTTTTCATAAAGTGGATAAAACAGGGCGGTGAAAACCGCAGCCAGCAAAATGGTCACTAAGAAAATTTTAATAAGGTTAAAGAATAAAATTGAAGTAAGCAGAAGCAGCAAAAGTAGATAAACCCGGCTGAATTTTTCTGCACGTTGTTTATCAAGGGGGTTGATTCTGTTATCTTTGTTTGGCTGGTCTTTGGACATAAATTGAAGTTAAATATGTTTTAGGAGTTTTTCAAGGATTAGTTCGGAGTTCAGCCAGCGCTTGAAAAAATTGCCAAAAAAGTCAAGCTGAAATTTGAACACCGAATAAAACAAAAAAAGCTCTACCCAAATGGGAATGGAGCTTTTGATTTTCGATTTAGATTAACCTTGACTAAGCTGCTTCGATTTCTTTACAGAGATAAACTATGTAGATAGCAAAGTAATTCTATGGAGGTGATGCGTCAACCCCTGAATTTAAGAACATGTGTTTGACCACGATTATTAAAGGATAGTTGCGGAGAAGCTGATTGACAAGCCATTTAGGCGGCGATTCTTTCCATATCTGGCGAATAGTTGCCGTGACGCGCAGCACCGTTGCATTCGGCTCGATGGTAAAACGTCTCTTGCGCTTTAGTGACATTCTCTGCTTGCCCCATCCAAGCTTTTAATACTGGTTCTTGTAACGCTCGCCCATAGGAGAAACTGAGTTCCCATGGATGGCTTCCAAGAGCGTTCATAGCATTCAGGTGTGCTGTAGCTTCTTGCGGTGATTGTCCGCCGGACAGGAAGACAATCCCGGGCATCTCTTCGGGGACAGTTTGGCGGAAGCAACGTATTGTGGCTTCTGCTATTTCACTAACACCTGCCTGTGCGGGGCAATCTTTACCGGAGAGAACCATGTTTGGTTTAAGTAGAATTCCCTCAAGAGCTACCTTATGATTTTTAAGTTCAGAGAAAAGGCTCTTTAGAGTAGCGGTGGTAACTTCCTCACAACGTTCAATGGTATGATTGCCATCCATTAAGACTTCAGGTTCAACTATTGGAACCAGCCCTGCCTCGTGACACAAAGCTGCGTAGCGGGCAAGCGCATGTGAATTGGCATCAATACAAAATTGGCTTGGTAATCCAGCGCCGATTGTGATCACAGCCCGCCATTTCGTAAAACGCGCACCAAGGTCTCGGTACTCGCTGAGGCGCTCCCGCAATCCGTCCAGACCTTCGGTTATTTTTTCTCCCGGGAAGCCGGCTAGCTCCTTAGCGCCCTTGTCCACTTTGATGCCGGGTATGATACCTTTCTTTGCAAGCACTTCGGGCAGGGGGATGCCGTCTTTGCTCTTCTGGCGAAGGGTCTCATCAAATAAGATTACGCCACTAATGAATTCCTCCGCTCCTTGCGTGGTAAACAATAGCTCGCGATAGGAGCGACGGTTTTCTTCAGTAGATTCGAGGTTTATGCTATCAAACCGTTTTTTTATTGTACCAGAGCTTTCGTCGGCAGCAAGGATACCTTTGCCTTTTGAGACAAGCGTCGTGGCTACGGATTTGAGTTCGTCCGTGTTCATTGCTTTTATATCTCCTCAGTTTGTAAAGATTATTTTATGTTTTATGGATATAGTTCATTTTCGGTGTTATAACATAAGGAAACTCCCTCATTCAGTCAAGATAAATTGCGGTGTTAAGGAAATTTCAAATTTAGGTGGCTGGCAGATGTTAATAACATTAATTAATAGTCACCATTCAAAAGATTAGCGTAACTAAGATAGAAAATAAACCCTTTGCAAGCCTCCGCATCTCAAAAAGGCCTTAATCCTCCAAACGGCGCCAATCAGCCTCAACGCCCGCCAAAGGCGCAGTCTTAAAATCCTTGCTTTTTTAGAGCAAAAGGATTATTTTAAAATATTCACTTGGCCTAGATCAATTCTCATTTCATAAGCTGGTTTCAACCGAACAGCGAATTCACAATTCTTTTTTTTGGAGGAAACGATGCGAACAATTCTTTCAACCTTGATTTTGGTGTTTATCTTAGCAAGCCAGAGTTTTGCTGAAGAGGGTGTCAGGAAAGTAAAAAAGTCAAAGCTGAAGATAGATAAAATTGGCACCGTAACGAGTGAAGTAAATGAAATCATAACTGCAAATATTAAAGCATCTAAAAGTAAAAACAAGGGCAAATGGAAGGGAATTGGCGGCAAAATTTTTGGCAAATTTTACCCGAAAGGCTCGGACGAAATCATTAATGTGAGTGAAAATAAAATTCATAAAATAAACCGCAAGAAAAAGAAATGCGAGACCCGGCCTCTTGTAACTGAGGAGACCAAGGAATCGCAAAAGAGTTTTAAAGGTATTATGCAGCAAATGAGAGCAGGGCAAGATAAGTATAAAGATTTAGATGAAGAAGAGAGGGAAAGCAATATCGAAATTCTTGCTCAGAAATTTGAAGTGGATAAATTAAGTGGTGAGGTAACTCGTAATAATTTTCTGTGTAATCAATTCTTAATCACTTTCTACACAAAATCGCGCAATAAGCAAACGGGTTTGGTAAGACTGGACAGCGCCTCTGTCAAAACCGATATGACAAAGATGACGGCTGAAATTCGTAAAGCGTTGGAAATAGAGCGGGCTTTCGGAAAAAACTATTTCGAGAAATTGGGATTGGAATTCGATTTTATGAAGCAAAACCTGTTAGGAGGGGGGTACCTGGAAAAAATTAAGCAGGCGAACAAAGACCAGGATGTTTCTTTCGCCGATCAGCAAAATATAGCGGAGCAAATTAGCAAACTCGAAGGTTTTTACCCTATCGTGACCCACGGTGAAATGTACAGTATTGTTCTGAATGCCGGGCAAGGAGAAAAAGATACCGAAGACTCTCAAGAGACGGATGTCACAAATATCAAAAAGAAAGGGTTCGGTTTTGCGAAAAGCCTATTCGGAAAAAAGAAAAAAGATGAACCAACCGGGCCAGTGCCTTTTTTGGTGTTCGATGATGAACTGATAAAACTGACCGTGGGTGATTTCACCGATGCATTGCATCCTCCATATAAATGTAAAGTGAAAAATTAGAATAAGCGGTTGTAACTTTTTGAAGCATCATGCGCTACGCACAAGACCTGAAACTCCAATTTGTAGGTATCCTTAAAAAACCGTTTTCATTTAGGTACGCTTGTGCAGCATCCGTGGTATTTCACTTCTTATTTCTATTAGCAGGCTCGCTGATTCTAAGTTTCTTCCAATCCCCACCTTTTTACAAGCCGCCGTTAGTATTCGATTTTGTTTTCTTTCCTGTCGATGAATTTGACAATTCGTCTTCCCGGGCCGATGAGAGAAAAAAAACAGACGAACGAAAAGAAAACTTACTTCAAGAATATAGAATTTCTGAGTCAAGAGAACCACGCCGTCAAAACTTAGCTTCGCAAATTGAGCAGTTGGGTGAAGAAATCGATGCGTCCGCAAAGTCCGAAACTAAAGCTGAAAATAAAGCCAGCGTTAGAGAAAAGCTGGTCGGTACTCTTGAACC
The DNA here is from genome assembly GCA_022562085.1 of candidate division KSB1 bacterium. NCBI lineage: Bacteria > Pseudomonadati > Candidatus Zhuqueibacterota bacterium. Next base: position 13,389 of record JADFPY010000061.1, read on the forward strand.
GACCACATTGCTAAGACCAAAACTCATTTCGGATCGTCCCAGGCCGGTTTCCATAAAGATTCCAATGAGTCGGAAACAGCAAAAAATGCTGCGTAAGAAATTCAAAAAATGGGCGCATGATTTTAATAAAATGCACTTGCCAGATTCAACGTTAGTTTGGAAACACAAAGGAACTGAATATACTGCTAAGTTTTTTCATGAGGCAGCCAAAACTTCTATGGACATCGATGAGCTTTTGATAGAAATTAGCACAGAGGACAACGGCAATGAGGTAACCTCCGAACTTCGCATGAAGCGCCTGGCTTTTTCTAGTTTTGCCCAGTTCATCGATTACTGGGACCCCAATGTTGCGATTCACGACGATGTTCTCGAAGGCCGATTTCATTCAAATACAAAAATTACTCTTTTGAGCAGCCGGGGCGTCAAACCTAAGTTTAAAGGCAAGGTGACGACCGCATCGTATGACATCAATATCAGCCAGAGTGGATTTCCATATCTCGATCGAAAGAAAGTATTTCTCGGCGGGCTTGAAACCGGCGTCAAAGCGATAAGGTTACCGAAAAAATTTCTGCCCTTGTCAAACGATTCAACTATTTCCGAAAGTAATATTCATACATTTCAAGAAGAGACCTGGATTACTTTTCGAGGCGATGGTGGTTATACCTGGAAAATTGATTCTGCTCAGAACGAAGAACATCGGCAGAATTTTTCAGATCAGCCATTTTTTATCATCGGAAGCAAAAAAAAGAAACTGCATTTAAAAGGGGTTCTTAGAGGTAAGGTGCTTGTTTACTCGCCGGGCAAGATTGTTATTGATGATGATATAACCTATGCCCGCCACCCGGAAATTTCCTTCACCGCAGAAGATTACCTCGGCATTGTCAGTGACAAAGACGTTGAAATTGCTCATCCGTCGGTTACCGGTCCGGGAGATTTAAACATTTTTGCTGCAATTTACGCCAAAGGAAGGTTTCGTGTTCGCCACCGGGGTGGGAAACGAGGTGCGACTCTTTTTATTTACGGAAGTTTGACCGCCGGTTCATTGTCAGCAACGGAACCGCGTTATGCTACAAGAATTCGCACGGATAAACGTTTGGAAGACCAAAGACCGCCTAACTTCCCGATGACCGATCGCTATGAAATGCTGGACTGGGATGGCCAATGGCAGCTTAAGGCGAACGAATGAATGATATTACAAAGTTACTCGATGAGCCGAATGTTTCTATTGCCGTGATTGGCGCTACTGATAATTCATCCAAATACGGCCACGTCATCTATCGCGATCTCAAGCAGAAGGGTTTCACAGTTTACCCGGTGAACCCGCAAAGAACTTCTGTCGACGGCGATCCTGCATTCTCGAATGTTGGGGATATTCCTGGTAAACCTACCATTACGAATTTCGTTGTCCCTCCGTCAACAACACTAAAAATTTTACAACAATGTCTTGATTTGGATCTAATGAATGTTTGGGTTCAGCCCGGCGCAGAAAGTCCGGAAGTAATCGCCTTTTTGCAGCAAAACAGTTTTAATTATATTGCTAATTCTTGCATCATGGTGGAAACTCGATTAAAGGCATGAGATTTTGTTTAAAATTCTTTTTCGCAATAATTATCTTCGGTCATTTAGGGGTTTTTACGGTTTGTTCCAACACCGGCGAGGTCGCACAGTCTCAGGAAAGTAGTGACCTTGGATGGTCGGAATATGGAATCATCGATATTCACGCGCATATCGGCAGCTTTCGCGGCTTCGACTTGAAAACCGAGACACTGCTCAGCAACCTCCGCCGTTTCGATATTCGCCTCGCCTTAATTTCAAACATTGACGGTGCTCACCTGCCTGGTACAACTCTCGATTTAGACGAAAAATCGGCCAATCAAATGACGCTGGAGACGGTTCAGGAATATCCCGGCTTGCTTCGCGCTCTTGCCTGGGCACGGCCAAGTGATCCCGATGGCTCGCCGGCAAACATTGAGCCCTTTCTGCGAGATCATGGTTTTGTCGGCGTAAAGCTCCATCCGGACATGAATCAGTTTGCTGCAGACGATGCCATTGTCGATGGCTATCTGGAGCTGTGTGCGAAATATGAAGTGCCGGCAGTTTTTCACTGCGGCGCAGTTGGCAGTAATTCCGGCCCCGAAAAAATCTACACGGCTGCAAAACGGCGTCCCACCGTTGCGGTTATATTTTATCACATGGGATTTACCGGGGCGTACCAGGAAGCGATTGCAACCGTCAAAGAATCTATTGAGAAAAAGGACGCTAATCTTTACCTTGGTACCGCTCAGGCAGATCCGCAATTTGTGCTGGCCGCGGTCAAAGAACTCGGTGCCGACCGTGTTCTTTTCGGAACAGATGCAACGTACTACGGCCAAAATCATTATGAAAAATACGCTGACCTTGTGAACTTGCTTCACGAGAATTTGAGCGAAAGTGACTTTGCCAAAGTAATGCATGGAAATGCAATTAAATTATTTCGATTTGGGTTTCTACCAGAGGTTGATTTTAGCAAAACCGATAAATAGCCCTCCTTTTTTGTCCAACCAATTTAGTTTTTATGGGAAGAATGGTGCACAATAAATAGTCTTTGGTATTTTTTCACACTGCCATGGTTATGAATAACAAATTTTATGTGCGAGAGTGGCGATCGGGTTTGAAGCAGATTTGTTGGGGAAGGTTAAAAGAACTACTTCCCTCTTTTTACCTCAATAGTGTCCCCTCAGTGCTAAAGAATGTCCCACCAGTGTAAGAACCTAACGACTCTTTTTGTTATCTTTATGCACCAGAAATTTCGGGACCTGCCACCTCGGCAAAATTTAAGTTCATTTAATTAATTAGAAGGAGGAACTTCCAAATGGCGCTTGCACCTGGTTATAAAGCTTTATTTGTATTGATTTGCCTACTCATTTGTTTCGAGTTTGGCTATTCTCAAACCCTGCCCGAAGGGTTTTCTGTGATAGAAATAAACGATGCGCTGGCTAGAAATGACATTGGATTCGCTTTGCTGCCAGATGAGCAACGAATCTTGATCATCAACTATCAAACCGGAGAGGTCAAATTAATCACAAATGGTATTCTAAAATCGCAGCCATTGCTGACAGTTCCGGACTTGATATTTTCCGCCGAACAGGGTCTTCTGGGCATTGCCCTCGACCCTGATTTTCCGGATTCAAATTATGTTTATCTTTTTCATACACGTAAAGATTCAACAAACAACGTGTCGAGATTCACTTTAGAGGGTGACCTTAACGACCCCAATTCTGACAGTGTTTCTATCGATCTTGGATCGCAGGTAATTCTGATTCAGATGCCAGACACTCTAAGTTTTCATAATGGCGGTACCTTGCGGTTCGGCGGCGATAAGACATTATACATCAGTCACGGTGATGACGGTAAGAAATATCTCGTCCAAGACCTAACGACTCTTCACGGCAAAATACTACGCATCAACCGCGATGGCAGCATTCCAGAAGATAATCCAATTTTTCCGTCTGAACCTGATGAGAAACGGGAAGAGATTTTTGCATTCGGTTTGAGGAACCCGTTTCGATTCAGTATTGATCCTGAAACGGACCAATTATTTATCGGTGATGTGGGTCTTAGCATGCGTGAAGAACTTGATTTAAGTCTGGGTGGCGAGAATTTCGGCTGGCCTCGATACGAGGGAAATCAACTATTGGATTCTGAAGCACCTCTAAGCCCCCCGGATCCTGTGTTTCCGATTTTGGATTATCCACATGTGCCTGGATCGGTTTCTGTTATTGCCCTGCTGACTTATAGACAAAAAGATTTCCCAAATGATTTTAGCTTTCCAGAGCCCTATGAAGGAACGTTCTTTTATGCTGATTTTTTTCGTGGTCCTATTCTGAATCTCAGATCCGATAGCATGGGTGGTTGGACCAGTGTGGAATTTGCTTCCGGGTTTCGCAATCCCGTCGATGCGGCTTTGGGTTCC
>JADFPY010000062.1 GCA_022562085.1 candidate division KSB1 bacterium
GAAGCAGCATAACCAGGCGCTTCAGCCGACCGCTAACAGCTCGGTCAAATTTTGGAATGCCCTGTCCCGCACGAGGTTTAGTCGTTAATGCAAAGTTCCTTGCTCCGCAATGTTAGCGTCGGCTGAGCTTTGTCGTTATATAATATGATACTGCTAGGCTATAAAAAATGCACGAAGTATCGAAGCATGTTGATTGGGAACTTACAGAAGATCAAGCTTTAGCTATTGTTACACTTGTAAATGGCATTTGGCCAAGTGAAGATAAAACCATACAGGAAATGGTGTTAGACTTGCTTACACGCTCTCCTAAAATTGATCGCGATTCTGTCCGGTATGTGATATGGGACGGGGATCAAGCTGTCGTACATGCACGGACGTTTGCACGTCGGATATTGACACCGGAAGGAGCTATAGAAGAAATGGCGCTTGCTGGAGTATGCGTCCATCCAAATTGTAGAGGTGGAGGCCTTGGGGCAATGATAGCTCGGAGCGCTTTTGAAAGAGTTGATAATCAATTATTTCCAATTTCACTATTTCAGACCGGTGTCCCGGATTTCTATTTGAAGCTTGGTGCGAGAGTCATTGATAATCGCTTTGTGAATTCAAAGAACAAGTCTGCACCAAACGAAAATCCCTGGTGGGACACACATGTTATGATATATCCATCAAGCTACGAATGGACCGAGGGTACAATCGATCTCAATGGTCCAGGTTATTGAACTATCGTCTGATCATTCTTAGCCTTATCGGTATCTTTGATTACAAAATGTAATATTTTCTGGTTGGCCTTTTACAGTGTTATTCTGAATAATATAACTATCGGCTTCAACGGATGCTGCCTCGGCGTGAATCGCTGACCTCTGAGAGTAGATATGATTTATTATGTGTCAAAGCAAGGTGCCGATTAATCCGCACCGTTGAGCCGTTAGGTTAACACCTCCGATGAAGAAAGCGCTTCTAATGAATATTCTTGAAACAGACCGCCTAGCCTCCTTGGAAATCTCTCTTCTTACGCCCCGATGTGTTTAGAAAGCTTTACCTCGATGTTAATTCGCCTACCAACTCACCCTTATTAATTCTCTGTAACCCCCCAAATCCATTAAGAGTTCAGACATTCATGTCGATAACTCTCAGTACGTTAATTCCTTTTTGAATTAGCTTTTTATGAAGAATTCAAGGAGAGACAAATGAAACGAATTCATCTGATTCTACTATTTTTACCGATTCTCTGGTTTTGTGATTTGTCCGCCGGAGAGATTTGGAGCAAGCTCGGCATCGGCTTCAATGTAAATACTCAGAAACTTCGCGGCGATATGCGCAGCGGCAGATTTGTTTATGGCGGCAGTCCGCTTGTCCTGCGCTATAATTTCAAGCCGGCCTGGTTTTTGGATACGGATATCGGAGTTGGCCGACTTTCGACTCGCGAAAACGGCGTCTTGCTTGAGACCGGCATGCTTAATGTCGGCGGCAAGCTGGGGTACCGATTCCTGAATACAAAGAGATTTAATCCGCTTTTTTATGTCGGCTTGGGAGGGTTTAATTATAAACTGAATAATTCTCCACGCTACTGGGATATTTATGGAGCCATGGGCGCCGGAGCGGAAATATTTGTTACCCGGTCTCTTGGCGTAAACCTGACCGGTGATCTTCGATATTCTTACGGTAACGGTTTTGACGGCAGCAGTCTTGCCAAGGGCCAAGACGGATATTTCAACCTGTCTTTTGGGATGAACTATTATTTAGGCGGGAAACCAAAGTCGGGAATGCACTGGCAACCGGAAAGCTGGCTCCCGGATGACCAGATGGCGGTAGAGGAGGTGGTTGCCGAACAATTTAATTCCGGCCCGGATCTGACTCTGCTAACTTTTCAACGGGATGAGCTTTTAGAAGCTGTGGAAAAAAAGGAGAGATTGATTAGACTGCTGCGTGTCAAGGTAGAATCTTTCGACTCACAAATCGCCAGGTTAGAGGATTCATTTTATAGTAACGGCAGAAATGGCAAAGAGTATTCTAACGGCCAAAACATGCCGACAAGTGATCCGTACTTTATGCAATTCCAGGATGCTCTTACTTTTTACGATGCCGGGCAGTTTGAAAGCGCTGCGGAGATTCTTAAAAGTCTGGTCAAGTTAGACTCACAAAATGCTCAGACCGGCAACTGGTGGTATTGGCTCGGAGAAAGTTATTTTGGGACGGAAGACTACTTCTCAGCAAGCCGGGCATTTGGGGCCGCATTATCCAAAAACAATCAAAAGCCAAAACAGCGTCTGATTCAGCTCATGTTAGGCGTCAGCCATTGGAACAGCGGAGATTTAAAGCAAGCAAAAGAAGATTTTGAAAAATTATTAAGTAATAATCCGAATATTCAAATCGAGATGTTAGTACAGGACTACCTGGCGGAATTGGAGTTTGACGAAACTATTCACTAATAATCGGACAGTCAGCAATGATGGATTCTTTTCTTGATTTCCCTAGAAAATTCACTTTAGCGCATCCTGATGTTTTTTATACCAACGGCATTCTTGAGTCGTTTCTGGAAATGACTGCCAATTTAATTGCAAACGATGATATCCCAGGAGAAAAGTTCGTCATGAAGTTTGTCAATGGCCGTCCCGAGCAAAAGTTTTTGGAGACGTTAAACCTTGAAGACAATATGCAATATACAGGTGAAAATGTCTCACGCCAGGAAAGGTTAAGAGAACTCGCTGATTCTGAAGCGGTGTTGTTTATCCAGCGAGGTGTGGGAAATAGTTATATTTCCGAGAAATTTTATGAGCTTTTAACTTTGAAGAAGAAAGTTTTGGCAGTGGTCCCTAACCCGATTGCTTATGAGGAAATTACAAACAGAGATGGGGATGTGTATGTTGCGCATATCAAAAATCAAGCGCAGATTGCAGAGATGTTCTTGAAAATGTATAAGGATTGGGAAAAGGAAGAAGAGATGGTTCTTTATTAGCAATCGGAAATCGCATCAGTCATAGCGGCGAAGCCGCAAACTCCAAATCCCAAATTTTTCTTGCAAAAAAATGCAAAGTTTATCGCCAATACTATAAAATATTTCTTAATGAGTTCCAAATCAACTAGCTCCTTCCACCTGAATCACCTGCACAGTTACATTATCTTCACCGCCTCTTTCATTGGCGAGTTTAACCAACTGGTCACACGCTTGCTGTGGCGGATTTGATAAAACAGCTTGCTTTAGTTCCTGGTCATCAACTTTAGCCAAACCGTCGCTACATAATAGAAAGTAATCACCCGGTGTTAGTTTTATATTCTTGTAAATGTCAACTTCTACATCCTCGCGGGCACCCAGGGCACGGTTAAGCAAAAACCGCTGCGGATGCTCTTTCGCTTCTTGTTGGCTTATGATTCCCTGCCGCTCCATTTCCCCGACCTGCGAGTGGTCCTGAGTTAACTGTTCAAATGTCGATTCATTTATTCGGTAGGCTCTGCTGTCGCCAACATGAGCGATGCATGCCTCATCTTCCACTAAAGAAAGTACGGTGCAGGTTGTGCCCATTCCGAAAAGATTTGGGTCGCTGGAGGCAAGTTTGAAGATTTCCCGATTCGCTTCCCGAAGCGCATCTTCGAGAACTTCATCGATGTCTCCGGTTTTATTTGTGGAGTAAATGTCCTGGATGATGCGGACAGCCGTTTGACTCGCTTCTCTGCCGCCCCGGTGTCCGCCCATTCCGTCCGCAACGATGAATAGCTGACCCAGCGGTCCGGCCAAATCCGTCGAATTCTCCGGAAATTTTCCCAGGCTGTCCTGGTTTTCTGACCGGGTCAAGCCGAGATCCGTTCGATTGCCAACGGTTATCGTTAGTTTTCTATTCACCTTAAGCGCAAGTTGATAGTTAATTCTGTAAAAATTTAAACAATGACCGTTTCCCTCGGCTTAACCCAAGTATGCTAAACGACATTTCATTCAAAGCGTACCCACATCTAATTATTATGATCCCTTTGTCTCTTAAAACTTGCTAGATACAGTACATGTGGATTTTATATCACTCTTACGAAAATGTTGTCTTCCAGGCGGTGAGTTCGCTCCTTCCGGTTTTTGAATCGCTACCGAGGTTGCATTACTTACGCGATTTCCCGCATCGGTTATACTAACTGTAACTCTCACACTAGGATCATCTGAAAAAACAAGACAGATACCGAGCGTAATAGTCCCTTGGGCCCCATCACCTGTGATCCCGGGACTTGTTACCCGAAAAGAACCAGTAGTGTTTGATGGTGAGAAAGTAAATGTAACGAGGGCCGTAGTCCCTGTTGTAACGTCCCCGTCCGGGTCGGTATAATTAAAAACTATATTGAAGAGACTGGCAACACGCTGATCCGCCAGCGTACAGTTGGTTGCATCATTTAATTGCACCAAAGGCACTTGAAGATTGGAAAGCGTCGCTCCTGATAATTGCACTGCATTCACTGTCAGGGTTGTTTGGTCGCTGATTGCACCTTGCGTAGCGCCAATTGTTGCAGTTCCAGGACCTACACCAGTTGCCAAACCAGCGGAATTGATTGTAGCCACATTTTGGTCGCTGCTTGCCCAGGCAACCTGATTTGTGATATCACTCGTTGAATTGTCAGAGAAAGTACCCGTGGCAGTAAATGGTTGCGTTTGCCCAACATCGATTGTCGGATCTGTTGGAGCTATAGCAATCGACAGCAAAATCGGGTTTCCAGAGGTGAAGGTGAATTCAGTTATATCTAACGTGTCATCCACCGTATTTATTGTTCTAGTAAATGTTTCAGCTTGTGCGTCCGAACGCTGTATAACTACGGTCACAACAGTTGCACCTGTCCCGGAAAAATAGACGACTTGGACTTTGTAACGACCTGCGGGAGCTGTACCTGTCGCCCAAAAAATATTTTCCGGGCCAAATCCGTCTGTGTCGTCAAAATCTAGAGTACCGCCTGTCGGTGAAGTGCGGTTATTAAAATATATTCTGGTGTTGCTAGGGTCAATTACGTGGAGGTCCTGATCTGTAGGGGTATTCCAGGTTAAGGTTACCTGCACATCTCCACCGCCAAGCGCCTGAAGTGTCACCACAACCGGCTCAGTCCTAACTTCTCCGGGTGTTAGCGTTATAAGTGTGTTTCCGGCAAACACCAAATTGTCATCATCGAACGCTTTGATATCGATAAGAAAAATCTCCTGGTCGCCGTTTACAGGTATACTTAAATCACCTTCTGCGAATCGACCTTCAGCAGTTTGAACTATATCCAGATCCACGTTAACAACAGATTCGTTGCTGGAATTGATGACAGTAACTATGACCCGATCTACTATCTGAGATGACCTAATTACTTTATGCACAGCTCTTTGGTCGTTTCTCAAGTCGTGCCTTGATGAAAATGTCGAGATTTTGCTTTTTGAAGTATTAGGCGTGGAATTCACAAACACGGTGTTTAGAGCTATCTGGGCGCGACTGGAAGGGCTGGTCAACTGCTTGTCCGAGCTGCAGCCCATCCAGGTTGTCACAAGCAATAGCGTGATTAATAAAATAGAACCTCGCTTTCCTGTATTCATTTTTTAAAACCTCATTTCTTAATAAAAATTATTTAACTATTTTTCCTCCGTTCCTAACTGTGTTAAAACCTGAATGCAAATCCTCCGGTCAATTCATAACCGGTGACATCTGTTTTGCTGTCGGGCCCGGTGTTGAGACTTCCGGTTGAATAGATGAAGGTTGGGTCGAATGTGAAATTCCGGGACACTTTAAAAATCAGGCCGCCGCCGAAGCCATTGATATTAGCGCCGCCAACATCCTGGTTGTTGTCTCCATAAATTCGCGTCAGGTAGATAAATTTTAACCCGAAGTTACCGCCAAAAGGTGCGATCGCTGTGACCTTGACTTCAAACTCGTTGCCGTTCTGGATCAACGCCGCGTTAGTTGTCGTGTTGTCTTGTCTCGTTCTATTGCCGGCGGATAAAATGATAGGATTTAAGAATCCCAAAGTAAAAATAAGCCGACCGTTGATATAAAGCTTGTCGCCTGCCTGGTAAGGTGATAAAACGTTGGATTGATCTTCTGTATACATTGTATAAATCGCATCTCCCGTAAATTTTGCCGATCCGAAATTCTTGTCAGCGCCAATCGTGACATTAATTTCATCGCCTGGATCTATGGTGCCGCCCAGAGCATTGAGATTGTACTCGCCTCTTCGGGAAAATCCGACGCCAAACCCAAACACCCAGGAGCCAATTTCCCGGGCAAACGCAAGCCCGACATTCACATTAGAGCCAGTTCCGAAGTTACTCACCGGGTTAGCTAACGCCCTGTTGGCTGCGATGCTTGCTATAGTAAACTCTTCGTTATTTAACTCGGTTTTGCCGCTTGGAATCCCGAACCCAACTGTCAAGAGTACTTGATTATCCCCGATGATGTAAGAAGCTCTAACATAGGTGTCGGACAGACTGATAATTTTTTCGCCGTTGCTTGGGTCGCGGAGGCTTCCATCGTATATGCCGGCCCCGAAAGGCGAAGCCATGACGTCTAAGGCAAACCGCCGGCCCATCGGCATTGAATAAATCATCGGCAATGCCACCTCCAGAAATCCTGAGTCATCTTCAAACTCCCACAACTTGGCGTGAAAACCGAGCCTGAGATAGCGGTTTCTTATAAACTCCGACTGGGCGAAAACTGACTGTGCCACACCGGTCAGAAGAATAAGGCTCATAAGAGTAATAATTATATTTTTTTTCATTTTCTATTTTCCTTCTTAGTTTGTCGCATTCTCGTTTAAGCCTTCGCTTAAACCTTGCAGGTTTTATAAACCTGCAAGGTTTACTAATTACCGCCCAGTGGTATTCTTATTGGAATTCTTGCGTTTGTTGAATTCTCAATAACCGGCGTCCTGTTGTCATTGTCTCCCTGCGGGGCTTGCCCTGTTTGCGCTGCCAGTCCGGTTGCAGTCAATCGTGCCTCGCGGCCGCCTCCAACGTCAACTTCCGCTGATTCCAGGTCCTCTTCTAGTTTTGAAGCGGCAACTTTCGGTTCGGTTGCCGCGCTTTTGTTTGTATCTACTTCAGATAGATTTTCCTGGGCCTGAGCAAAATTCGGATCGAGCTGCACGGCTTTTTGATACGCTTGTCTCGCCTGACTGAACATACCCTTATCTTCGAAGTCCAGACCTTTTGAGTAAGCGATAAACGCCAGCAGCGATTCCGTGGGAATTTTTTGAATAGCCTCGCGTTCTTCTTTGCTAAGCTGAACGCCCAAATCGTCAATTATGGAAAATGCCAGCTCTTTTTGCATTTGAAAAAGTTTATCCAATTTGCCCGTAACTTCGTCAACTTGCAAAACCTTGCTGGTAGCGGTTTCGGTTAAGGAGGCGTCAATGCGAAAGTCATCGCCTGCAAGGTCTGTGAATGCGCCATTTACCAGTTTTTTGGCGCCAAGAAGTTTGCCGACTCGTGGTGCGGTTGCTGCGTCGACCACTCCGCTGCTGCCCAGCTCGATTTCTGCAAGAAGGGTTTGCAGTTTCAGCCTTTCCACAACTTTTAGTTTTTTGACTTTAGCAAGATCCGTTATGAGCATCTGCGCCAAACCTTTTTGTAAGGGATCGTATTCTCGGGAGTTGCCCAGATTTTTAAAACTGAGAACTGCCACGGTGTTATCTGGAATTGCGCCGACATTTATATTTTGTTCCTGGGCAAGCGCCTCGGTAATTTCCGAAGATATTTTTTCCAGAGTAAGCTGCCTGATACGCTTGGAGATTTCTTTCTTGAATTTTCGCGAGCCTTTTAAAGTCATGTAGCCTTTATATTCGCCAATGGCTTCATTGAGCATTCCTTTTGCCTCATATGTGAGTCCGTGGTAAAAAGCGGTCTTGCTATCGTCCGGTTTTAAATCCCTGGCTCGCTGCAGTTTGGCGAGAGCTTCATCGAAGCGCCGTGCGCTGTAAAAGGCGATACCCAAATCTCGTTTGATTTTATAACTGTCCGGTTTCTCCTTTTCTGCTTGTTTAAGTAAGGCAATTGCCTCCGTAAACTCATTGTTTTTGAGGTGTCGCATCCCCTTGTTGTGGCTGCTGCCGGCACAGTTCATTAAAAACAATGGTAGCAAGCCAAGCAGCAGGAAATAAGCCACCTTTAATTTTAATTTCTTCATTTTTCCTCCGGGTTATATTATGTTTTTTCTGTGGCATTTCAATTCTGTGGCCATTTTTTATTTAAAGCCTAAATATACGCGTTTGGCCATTAGCTTTTGGCCTTTGGCCTGGGGCTTTTAATTTTTGAGAATTTACGTTGTGGATATCATTCACATGTTGGGTTATTTACAATACCATTTTAACTAGTTGAATTTTGTTAGCTAAAAGCTAATTGCCAAAAGCCAATCGCTCAATTTAAGTTAAGGATTTTTATACGCTTCCGGCAATAGTTTTTCCATTTCAGCAATTGTTAAACGTTTTTGGGAAAGTTGAGCAAGCCTTTGCCTGGCCAGCTTAAATTCCGGATCCAGATTCACGGCCTTTCCATATTGGTATTTCGCTTGCCTGATAATGTTTCTGTCTTCGAAATCCAAACCTTTGGAGAAAGCGATAAAAGCCAGATTGTTTTTTGTTGGAAATTGCTGCAGTGCTTTCGCTTCATCTGAATTTAACCGGACGCCGAGACTTTTCAGCAAACCAACAAGGAGGATTTTTTCCAGGTCAGGGATTTCTGACAGCCTGCCGGCCGCTTGCACACTCTGTCCTTGAAGCTGTCCGGATTTTGTGTCAACTACGCCCGCAGTCAAACGGAGTTTTGTATCGTCAACTCGTTCAATTCCGCCGGTGATCAGCTTTCCGGCGCCCAGCATTCTACCGGCGTCTCTCATTTTGATCTGGTCGAGAAAACCGGAGGGGGTAAGATGCAGTTCATCTAACAGGTGTTGTACCTTTTTTCTTTTTACAATTTTCAAGCTCTGCACTTTTTCCAGATCTGTGATAAGAATTTCTGCCAATCCTTTGAGAATTGGTGTTAACTCCCGCCAATTTGAGATGTTTCTAAAATAAAGCACGGCAACACTGTTTGGTTCAGTCGCGGTGGAGTCCGAGTTTTTGAGTTCAGATAAAATATCTCGTATTTGTTTCTTCGAGCCTTTGAGTTCGATTTCTTGGCTACGAGCCAGCAGTTCATTTTTAAGCTCATCTCTTATATCTAAAGTCGACAGGGCCCGGTAAACGGTCACGGCTTTGTCAAGCCGTTGTGTGAATTCATAACTCAATCCCAGGTAAAAAAGAGAAACTTGATCCCTGGAATTAAGCTTTGCTGCTTGCGATAATTTGGTGACTGCTTTTTCAAATTGTTTGGTCCTGAAGTAAGCGATTCCTAAATCCCGCTTTATTCGTACGTCGGCAGGATTCATGCGCTCCTCGGCTCTTAACTCAATGATTGCCAGATCGTAATCACCCGTTTCGAGAAATCCCCTGCCTGTGTGCTCAAGTTTGCTATTGCTGCTGCAGGCGATAGTGATTAAAAAGAGCGCCGGGAGAAGTCTGGTCATCTTTGTCATAAATTATTAAACTTTCCCTTGATTCATGCCGCAGTTTCTTGTGCAAGAAGGCTTGAAATTCCGCAACGGAGGATTGCAAAAAAAAAGTGTAAATTTGCCTTGCATACTAGGTCCTCCAAGTTGAGGATTAGTCATACTAACGTGTTTCTCAGTGGTGCAAGGTTTTCAGGGCACGACACCTGCGAATTCGACCAAAACTTTGAGAGTGCAGTGAACTAACTTATTCAACTGGATCCCTTGCATCCACTGCAGAAAAATGTTATAATTTTTTCCGTCATCAATAAATATGCTCTGCCGAAAAGATGAGGTCACCGAGCTCTTTTTCAACGTCCAATGTTTCTTTAAGTTGATCGCCGCATTCCTCTGAGCACAATGTAAACACGAAGTCATTCCCCCGTGTTACAGCATCGGAGTCTGCAGGCGGGACTATTGCCCACATCGTTTTGCCTGAGCTGGTTATTTTTGCTGGCATAACTTTGCCTTCATATTTTGAAATATCTACTTCGGGTCGTTTCTTGCACCCTAACGCGTATATTGGTCCATCGCTTCCTATCTTGTGCTCACACCAACAGCAGGTGGTCATCGCCTGATTAATCTTTGGCGTTTTCAATTTCATTTTGTCTTACTCGGTGTCAAAGGCTTCACCACATCTGGTCTTTCTTTCTTAAAATGTTTGAAAAACAGATCTTTAATGAAATCTGGCAGTGAAGATTTCCAAGGTTGTTGCTTATGATTGGCAATGCTTCCAAATTTTTTAGGATTCAATCCTAAGATCACGAGCCATTTGAATATGCATATCGGTAAGGTTGTACTGTCTCTTAGCCTTTTTCCACTCCTCTATATTCTTTATTTTCGCCATGGTTCAATAGCTTTCCTCGATTATAACATAATGCTTACCGACTCGGATAAACTCTTATATCCGACAAATTCCTGTCGATAAGGAACAAATTAATTTTTGGGATAAGTTATTATTTTTGTTAAAGAGATACAGTTTTTTTCACCCAAAATTATTGCATGTTATCTGACTCGATAAGTAACTTAAAAAATTACTCTAAGCCCGAACTCTTCTTAAACCCCCTAACCCGGACAAGCCGGAAATCCGAAGTACGAAACTCGAAACAATATCTAAATTCAAATTTTCAAATGTTCAAAACTTTTCCGTGGAAGAATAAAAAACAGACCGTGTTGTTTTGAATTTTCGTCATTTGATATTCGGAGTTGTTTCGGATTTCGATATTGGAGTTTCACGTTTTACGCTCAAATCTGCCCGTTGTACCTTTAAAAAATCTTTGCCAAAAAAGCAAAGATTTCACTCTTAAACCCCTAAACCAAATGCTGCAGCACTCTCAGCATATCCTTGGCCTGCTGGAACTCAGGAGCGACTTCAAGAGCTTGTACCAGTTTTTTAGAGGCGTCTTTGTACTGCTCCTGGTCGGACAATGATTCGGCATCGCCGAGCAGCGCCCAGGCTTCCAAAGGCACCCGGTCCTCGCCCATTTCATCCAGCTTCTTGCGCTCGACTTTCTCAATGTCGATATTGAGGCCCTTGGTGATTTTCAGAGTTAGCTCGGAGGCTAATTTCAGGATGTCCTGGGGTTTGCCTTCGACCGAGGCGGTTTTGAAAATCTCGCCGGTTTCCGTCTTGACGATTCTGGCGTCAATGCGAAAGGTCTTGCCGAGTTTGATAAAACTGCCAAAAATAAACGAATGCGCGCCCAGGAATTTGCCAACTCGCGGCGCACTCGCCGGGTCCATGATTTGCTTGCCGCCGACTTTTTTGTCGGTCAATTCAAGTTCGTCGAGGAGGAACTGCAGGCGTTCCCGCTCCACGACTTGCAGTTTGCTAAAGACAACAAAGTCGCTGATCATAATTTTGGCAAGCGCCCTGCCGAAGTTATTAAGTTTTTCGGCGTCATCAACGGAGTTGTTTTCAAAGTCGATAATAGCGATGGTTTGAATCCCCGGCCCCTGCGGCTCGATCTTGAGCGAAACCCCAGCCTTCTTCAGAGCGGTCAGGTAGCTTTTGGCCAAATGCGGATGGGTCCAGCACCAGGAGGTGTCATTCGATTTCGGCGGCTTGGGGGGCTGGTAGTGTGGATATTTGTACTCTTTATGTTCACTAATTAGATTCGCAAAAACATCCTCGGCTTCCTCGTCGTCGCCATCGAAAATATAGGCGACTGCCAGCAGCTCGGACGCTTCGATGTGGGAGTCAGCTGACAAAGTTTTGGTTGCAACGAGTCTCTTTAGAATATCCGTGGCCTTTTTTGTGTTACCTTCGTTCAGATATTGTTTGGCTTCTTCAAGCTCGACGTTTTCACCGGGTGGAGTTGCACTGAAAGTGAAAAACGCGAGGAAAAGAGCAAAGAGCAGCGCCGATTTAGATGATTTCATTTTTGCCTCCATTATTTAGTTTCTATAGTTTCTACCGATTGGGCCCATCCCCAAAAAGGCAGAAACGTCTTTGCGAATCCCGCGTTTCTTTGCGGGATGAAGCAATCCCCTGTTTGTTTCGCAGGAGATTGCTTCGCAAAAGCATGTCCTGAGCCAGGTCGAAGGAACGCTCGCAAAGACGTCTTTTACGCACTCGGGACAATTCCAATCGTTGGTTAGTATCATTTTTTTACAAAGATTAATTCTATGTTTTTTGTTTTCCCACTTGGGATTTTTACCTTTTGTTCTCCGCTTTGCAAATTGAAGCCGATCTTCACAGCCTTTACAGAGTGAACACCGCTTTTGAGTTCGTATGTTGTCCAACCGGTCCCGACGTTGTCCCCATCTATATAAACATCAATTTTTGAGGCATCTCTTCTTTTGGAACCATTTTCCAGTATAAACGCCTGCACAAAAAGAAAACCCGGCGCCGCTTCTGTTAACTGAATTTTTGTTTTTGTCTGGACGTTAGCTCGTATGTTTTTATTTTGAATTTCATCTTCATACCCATCCAGGGCCAACTGGATTTTGTGGCTGCCGGTTTTTAAATCAGCAAATTTATGAGGCGTTTTTTTGCCGGTCGGTTTTCCATTCAGATAAATGGTTGCGCCGCTTGGGTTTGATTCAACAAACAAGCTGCCAACTAATTTCCTGACTGTTTTTACTTTTTCAACTTTGTCTGAAGCCGGCGCTGGTGATTTTTTGAGAGTGGCGGCGAACGCCCCGGCTTGTTCAGGAAAAATAGTGACGAAACCTTCGAATGGTTCAAAGCCATCTTTCGTTAAGAGAATCTCGTGTTCTTCGACTGTTAAGTTTGCTAAGACCGCAGGAGTCTTCTTGCCGGTATCCCGTGAGTCCATAAAAATAGACGCGCCTGGCGGGGTACTGGAAATCTCGACCTTACCAACTTTTGGCTTGCTGGGTGTGAGTGGTATTAGCCGTGCTGTTTTTAAAATTGTGTCATTTTCAGAAATCGTGACGATTTTCGACCAGCTCTCAAAGCCCGCTACAGTTAGAGAAACTTCATAAGTCCCTTCTTCAAGTGGGCCCAAAAGGGCGGGGGTAGACTTGTTTTGTTTTTCCGTGTTCACCAAAATTGTCGCTCCGGCTGGTTCAGAGATGATTTCCAGGTAACCGGTCTTATCTTTAAATAAAAGAGCCTCTATTTTAGAGGAATTCATTATGCCTAGTACAAGCAAAGCTAAGAAGAAAAACGCAACCACAACCCTTCTGCCTTTTCCGGCCTTTGGTTTTCGCACCGGTTTTTTGCTGCCGGCAGCAGGTTTGACAATTGTCCTCATCTGGTCCGGATCAAGGGTAATTGTTGTGGATTTATCTGCCTTGGTTAACTCGCTTCCACCTGCTTGAACCTGCTTTAGATCTTCAATGAACTCATTTATAGAAGCATATCTTTCCGAAGCATTTTTCACAATTGAATGAGTGATAATTTTTTCAATTTGCGATGGTATTTCAGGATTGTATTGGGAGGCGGGAGCGGGCTCTTCATTGACAATATTATAAAGCATGGACATCTCATTGTCACCCCGGAAGGGCAGTTTCCCGGTTAACAATTCATAAAGGATAATACCCAGGGACCAGATATCACTTCTGTGGTCAACTTGCGTCCCCTTGACTTGCTCCGGAGACATGTAAGCCGGCGTCCCCATGGCCATGCCGGACTTGGTTATTTTGGTGGAGTCGCCTAATTTTGCCAGCCCGAAGTCGACGATTTTTACAAAACCGTCTTCGGTGATCATGATGTTTGCCGGTTTGATGTCCCGGTGAGTAATCTCCTTCTCGTGTGCGGATGCCAGCCCGTTTGCAACTTGCAGCACCAGCTCAATCACCCGTTTAAGTGGTATGGTACCGCGCCTAAGTACATCTTTGAGAGTCTCGCCTTCATAAAATGCCATGGCGATGTACATGTGACCGTCATCCGTTTCATTGACTTCATAGATTGTGCCAATGCGCGGATGATCGAGAGCGGAAGCAGCCTGAGCTTCCTTCATAAACCTGGCTTTGGCTTCGGGATTGCGGGTGAATTCAAGAGGTAAAAATTTGAGCGCAACCGTCCGTTTCAATTTGATGTCCTCGGCTTTATAGACCACGCCCATTCCTCCTCCGCCGAGATAATCAACGACTTTATAATGGGAAACGGTTTTGCCGATCATTGGATCTTTTTGCACAGCGGACTCCAATCCAATTGTTAATTCAAATATGGATTAAAAGAAAAAACCAGAATTTTGCCGTTCTTTAGAGCGCTAAGTTTTTCTAAAAATTTGTTGTGTCTCAGAAAGATCTCAGAGGCTGAAAGTTAATCCAACCGTTGGTACGACTGTAGACCTCAACCCACCATTGTTCAAAGGCACCAGAATATTTCCGAGTAAGATAACGTTAGCTGACGGGGCATATCTAAATCCAAAAGAAGCGTCATAAACATTATCATTATCTCTTTCCGGAATGTTGCTCAAATCTATTTCGCGAACGGCCTGACCTTGACCGCTTTCAGCCCGGTCTACAATAGTTGTTGTGCCCGGAAAGAGCACGATGGCGTCATCGCTATTAACATCAACCTGTCCCAAAATATCAAAAGCAAAGGTGAGTCCTGAGACAATCTTTTGATCGAATCCCAGAGCAAATTCAAATTCATCGCTATCAAGCTCTGCCGACCTCTTGTCATACCCGACGTTGAGATGGGGCGTAAAATCTCCGATCTTTTTTGAAATGATCCCGGCGAAGCGAATGTTCGTTTTTCCGGTGCCAAGAAAATCAGAGTCCTCGCCGGTGGGCAGACGGACATCCATGAGGGCTGCCATATCCATATCCGCTCCGCGGACAAAACTATATTTTAGTTTAATCGCTACGTCGCCCAATCCACTCACACTTTCATCATATGGGGAAATTGCTTGAAGTTCAGGATTCCTTACATCTTGCCCAAAATTATGGAATGCCGTATCCGCACGGGCATAGGTAAAGCTGTTGACTGTTGCCTGCGCGATACCGCTTAAACTTAAGTTTATATAGGGTATCGCAATGCCGATGTCAAAATTGTTCGTTAAACCAAAAGTGGCAAAAACTGCAAATATATTCGCATTGACGTCCATATCCAAATTCAGATCGATGGTATCGCTTTCATTCCGGCTCTCACCCAGCGTACCCTCACCGGTAACGTCCTGATGTGTAAAAGTGAACCGGATGTCTTCCGTGTCTATGCCTCGAAATTTTGCAAAACTTAAGTAATTATAGTTGACGCCAAAATTAAATTTGCCCTTGCCTAATGTTTTGCCTGTCTCGGCAAAAATAGGTCCCATGCTCTCGGTAATGCTGACCGGTTGACCCGTTGAAAAGTCAAACGTTACACCGGCACTGGTTGAGCTGAGGGGGAAAGATGAAACATTGCTCGCGATTAGACTATTCAAGGCCGGACTGAGCGACCTGTTTGCTAAATCAGCGGCTTCGAGAAAGTGCATGCCGTGTTCTCCCGGACTACCGCTTCGTTCTAATTGTTTGTCTAAAATGTCCCTGAACACATTCTCGAACACTTTGTTGAGCTGGGCATGGGCCGTATTAGCCAGAACCAAGAAAGCAAGTGTACTACATAATAAAAACTTTCTAATGAGTTTGGTTTTCATTGTATCTCCCTCCTGAGATAATTATAAGATTATTTTCTTAAGATAAATTGCCAGTTGCCGTTTATGTCTTCCAATACTAAGCTCTTAGAAAAATTTTGCGTCTCACTGCTATTGTTTGAAGTATTGTAGTAAGACATCCTTACTAAGAGATCGAGTGTAACCTTATCTCCATTTATTTGTCGGTTTTTTATTTCAAAATCCACTTTTATCTTTTCGACTTGCCGAAAGAAACCCGACCAGTTCTTTTCCTCAGTTTTGGTAAATCCAAGTAATGTTGCCAGGCTTTTGATCTCACCTTTTTCAATACTTGTTTTGTAGACCTTCAGAAGGTTTTGAATATCACTCTCTATTTTTTCTTCTCGATCATCCCTGGCAGCTGGTTGAGTACCCTGCAATGTCTGACTGCGGGGATTTCTCAGGACTTTGCTATATAATGTTTCTGCCCTGGTGTAGTGTTCCTTCGCCTTGCTAAAGTTCCTTGTTCGGTAGGCGTCATCACCCTGTGCTTCAATTTGAAGCGACAATTGATAATCGCTGTCCGAACGCAGCGTCCCGGTAATTTGCGATTTCGTTTGTAACATGGATTTCTTCGAATCATCAGCGCCCTGTGTTAATATATCTGTGCTAGCGTGTGCGTAAAATCCTCTTGCTTGTTGAAACGATTTTTTGGCATTGCCGTAATTACCCGCTTTGAATTGTTTATTACCCGCAGATTCCAGGGTGACAGCTTTTTGGTAAGATGCATTCGTGGTTCTTTCGCTCTTGGGCACCTGCCGTTTTATCCTGGTCATGGCGGTTTTCGCTTTCTGGGAATCTTTTTTTACTTTTGCAGTGGCTCGCGCTTTTACCTTAGCATTCTTGTACTCCGTGGTCGCTCCTAAAAAACTATTTCTGGAAGCCAAAAGACTCTCCCTGTTCTCCGTTTTCGATGCCTGGTCAGCTTCCTTTTCCTTTGCTAATGCTGAATTAAATATTTTTTTTGCAGTCGTCGGCGCCCCGGCCTTCTCTGCTGCCGATTTTTCCTTTAACATACTTTTTCTTGCTGATGCAACCATCTCTTTTAAACTTTCGACATCGGCGCTGGCGACAGCGGCTTCAGAATTCGTTTTTGCTTCTGCAATTGAAGTTCGAAATAAATTACCGGCTTCGATGAAGTTTTGCCTTGCTGCTAAAAAGGTTTCTTCTTCGAATTCTTTTTCTGCTTTTCGCTCTGTAACCAATGCTAACTTAAAGGTTGCCTCGGCCCATGTTTCAGCCTGGACTCCCTGAGCTTCGGTTTTGCTGCCTAACATCAATTCCCTCTCTGAAAGAGCGGACCCTGCGAGCTCCTTCTTAGTGGCTTTGCTTAAACTGCCAAAGTAGTACCAACCGCCTGCTCCTAATGCCAGAACAATGAGAGCTATTATAGCAAACTTCAACCCCTTGCCGGATGTTTTAGCGCGTTCATGAGGCGCCTTTATTTGCGGGGCATCTTGACCCTCTTCGGCAGTTTTGGTTTGAATTTTTTGAATATATTCCTGAGATTCCGGGTGACTGGGTGCAATCGTAGTCACTTCGTTA
>JADFPY010000063.1 GCA_022562085.1 candidate division KSB1 bacterium
TGTGGTTTAACTTTTCCAAGGATTTTTCATCATTTACCACTTTGATGAAATTCGGCTTTTTCGCTGAAGCAGTACGATTCTCTATAGAATTGTTAAGAAATCCGTGTTCATCAGTGTTAATCCGTGGCTAAAGTTAATTTATCTTTTGATTGCGGCTTCGTCGCACTGTGAAAATCCGTGGCTAAACTCTTTTTCTATTTCCAATGAATTTGCTGAATTTTCCTTCCATCCGTTTTGAGCAAAATCGCCGCATCCCGATCCGTACGCAATATTTTTGATTGAATTGAATGCAGACGCTCTACCACCTCGGCATGGGGGTGGCCAAACCGATTCATCTCACCTACCGAAATAACGGCCAATTCCGGTTCTACTAAGTCAAGCAAAAGACGATTACTTGAGGTTTTACTTCCGTGGTGGCTTACTTTCAGCACTTCACTTTTGAGTACATCTTCAAATCCGGAGATCTGATGTTCGCCGGCTTGTTCCACATCGCCCAAAAATAAAAAATCTGATTCTCCATAAGAAATTTTCAAGGACAACGAAGCATCATTATGTGATAACTCGACTTGAGGTTGAAAACTCTGTGAAGGATGCAGAACATAAATTTGCACCGGGCTGAAATCGGTAATGACAGTGCCTGTTTTAAAAATACGCCGCTTTATATTTAAACTATCCACCAGGCTAAGATACTCACGAAAGAGCCGGGTATCTTTCTCAAGGCCGTTATCCCAAACCTCTTGCACCTTAAAGTTACGCATAATGTATGGAACACCGCCAAGGTGATCCGAGTCCGCATGTGACACAATCAAAGCATGGATTTCGTTGATTCCTTCACGTTTGAGATAGGGTGCGACGACCCATTTTCCGGCGTCATACTTAAATCCACGCGGCCCCGCATCGATGAGGGCGTTTCTGCCGTCCGGAAAAGTCAGTAAAGCTGCGTCACCCTGTCCAACGTCAAGAAAAGTAACTTTCAATTCTCCCTGGCCTTTACCATCTCCGGTCCAAATAAAAAGATTTGCTAAAAGCAATACGTAAATAACCAGCCACCGCCTGGCTTGTTTAAAGTTAAAGAAATTTACTACCAAAAGCAGGCCGGCAAAATAAGCCATCATTTGTATAAACGAAAATTTATAAATCTCCCAATGCGTAAAAGGAATCTGGCTGCCCCATTCAACCAGTTTAATCAAGATATGCAAGAAAAACCAGGCCGTTGTCAAATAGATATCTGCCAAAATGGGGACAAAAATATTGAGCACAGCGGCGATGAGTCCATTTGCCAAACCTAAAAACGCAAGCGGAATGATCAGTAAATTTGCGAGTAGAGAAAAATTTGAGATACGATTAAAATAGATAATTGTAAAAGGAAGTGTACCGAGAAAGGCCGCCATCGAGACAAAAAGAAGATCGAGAAAATAACGAATAAAGGCATTTCGTTGGAATTTTGAAGTCACGCCCCTGAATGATTTGAAGCTCTTAAATTTAGGATAAAGATAAACGATTGAAGCAACTGCTGCAAACGAAAGTTGAAAGCCGGACTGGAATAAATCCAATGGATTGAAAATAAGCAAAATAAGTGCTGCTAAAGAAAGAATGTTGAATGAATCGGTTTTTCTTTCCAGCAAGCTTCCGATCAGGAGAAATCCACCCATGGTTGAAGCTCTTACAACCGGCGGCTTGAGGTTGGTTAAGTAAGCATAAAAAACTAATCCTAACAAAGTTAGTATAACTCTCCCTGAGTATGGGACTCTTAGCATGCTAAAGACTCCCATAAAAATCAAGATAATAAATCCAACATGCAATCCTGATACCGCCAGAATGTGAATCACCCCCAATTTTGAAAATGCATCTCGCAGCTCAAACGGAATCTCGCCGCGTTCTCCAATCAGCAAGCCGCGTAGAAGGCCTGCTTCCTGGGCCGGAAGATTTTCTGCGACATAGTTGTCGAGATATGTTTTGGCCGGGAAAACAACTTTTCTGAGGAGCCAGCTTCCCTGATCCGAGGAAACTTTTTTAATGTGGGAGCTACTTGAAATGATCCCAAAAATTCCCTGCGCGGCTAAATAGGCTCGATAATCAAACTCTCCCGGATTTCTTTCATCTCTAGGTTTTTTAAGCCTGCCGTGAACTACAATTTTATCTCCATATTGAAATGGAACCCTTAGTTCAGGAACGCCAACTAAAACCCGGCCCTCAACAAGAAAAACTTTTTGCTTAAAAAAAATCTTTTCAACTTCGACCGTCAAATTGGTTTTATCAACTCTGCGTTCGGGGTATTTGACAATTACACCCAAGATCGCCACCGGATCCCGGTTGTTTGTAAATTTTGAAATGTGGTCGCAGGGGAAATAGCCGGCATGAAGTTCATACAGTAAGATTCCGGTAAGGATTAAACCTGCACCCAGGCAAATTTCCTTTAAGAAGGTTTTAGCTCTGTTAGCATACCATAATGTAAATGCACCAAAAAATGATAGAGCCCCTAAACCCAAAAGAGGAAGTATCGGGAAATCGAAATATTTCCCAATTAGAATGCCGGAGACGAAAAGAAGGAGGACCTTTAAGGCGGGTCTTGATTGCATTTACATGAATTTGGTTTACACACTGAGTGAAAAATCACACTGATAAAATCAAATGTAGGATTTAAATCTTAGAAAACAACCAATGGTAAAAGGCATCAACTTTTTTTGCTAAATCGGAAAGCGAACCTTCATTGTCAATAACATAGTCTGCACGTTTAATCTTTTCCTCTAGCGGTATTTGAGAGTTCATGCGCTTAAGAATTTCTTCCTGAGAAAAACCGTCTCTTGATTTAATCCATTCAATGCGTTTTTCCATGGGTGCGGTGACAACGACTACCGCATTTAGAATCCGCTCCATTTGGGATTCATAAATCAAAGCGGCTTCGACCCCCACTAGTTGATGGTTTTCTTTTTTAAATTGATTAACTCGACCCTGGATCGCTTTAAAAACCTGCGGATGGATTATTTGATTGATACGTTCACGAGTCCCAGCATCGTTGAAAACAAGCTGGCTTAGCAGGTCTTTGTTTACGGTTCCGGAATCTAAATAAACATCTTTACCAAACTCTGTAACAAGAGCCCGGCGAATTTCAGGCGAGTGGTTGGTGAGCTCTTTTGCAAGGGGATCCGCTTCAATAATGGGGACTTTTTTTTCTTTGAGAAAATTGCAGACGGCGGTTTTACCGGAGCCGATTCCACCTGTGACGCCAAAAAGTAGCATGGATTTTACAATGGGCCAAGTTAAAAAAAACTGACCCTAACTCCCTTAAATTTTGTGCCATCTAAAAGGTGGCCGGGGCCAGCAGTAAATTTATTGTATTGAACATCAACATGGTTTCCCAAGAATGACAGGATAGCATTTGATTTCAGTTGAGGAACCAGAATGAAAGCAATTTTAAAAAGCCCAGAAGATCTTAAGCCAAATCCATCAGTATCGTAAAAGACAGCGCCACCGTCATCCTCATACCGGCCGTGTCTCAGAGAAATCAATTCTAAAATGTTTAACTCCCACCCCCGGCTTGTTTCAATTCCGGGCTTTGAATTTCCTGTAATCACATTGTCAAACAACCCAATATCACTAAACACTCCTTGGTAAGTGATATTCCCTGTGGGGCTCCTTTTCACCAAGAGGTCCCGAGCCTCTGAAGACCATTCAAAATCAACCAACCGAAAACTTAGATCCCCATTTGAGTAGATGATTCCGGTGTTAACACTAACTGCCATTCTTGCCACTCGAGGAAGCGGGTCTCCTTGCGCCGTATTAAAGTAACTGATCTTACTACCCATATTACTTCTTGAGTAACCTAATCCAGTCAGAAGAAATGGCCGGAATCGTTCATTTATTTTAGTGTTTCGGTGAGTAAGTTTAGAAAAAGTTTCAAGTAACGGCAGATGAGCTATCAAGCCAAAGTCATAAGCATTTACATTAACCTGAGAAGCCCTAATTTCAGCGCCAGCACCAATAGCCGCCAGATTTGATTCAATTCTCTTGTAATTAAAACCAAGACCAATTTTTACACCGAAGTCGGCACCCATACCAAGTGAGAAAATATCAGCATGTTCAGAGCTTTGAAAGACACCGATAATTTCAGGACTCGTTTCACTGGTAATATTTTGCGTCCCAAGGTTTAAAAAAACCCGGGTGTAACCTGCTCCAATACTGGCGGGTATTCGGTTGTGGATTTTGAACTTGTATCCAATAAGAAATGATTTGGCATCAAAATTTAACCCCTCGATGTTAGACTGCGGCAGCCAATTTGCTTTACTGGGATAGAACTCAAATTGAAAGGAACGACTCAGCGTGGCTAAACCAAGATGTGCGGGATTAAAGGAAACAGATAAAGGATCGTGCTCAGCGGAAGCCACAGAAGTGCCCGCCATGCCGTTCGCTCGCAAAGAGGGCTGAATCAAAAGAAAAAGTAAAGCTGCTTCGCTCTGGGAGCTTGCATAGGGAATGATCGCAACGGAATTGAAGATTAAAGCTAAAACAAGTATCTTCATCATGACATCCTCAAAGGTATTCTCGCCAAGAAATAATTTAAATAAACTTTCAAGGAATGTCAAGACGGAAGAGAAATTGTCTGAATGTCCCCCATTTTCCCGGAGTTCAAGACAGGAGTGTAAAAATCAGTCCGAAGGATGTATTTTTACCTTTGTCAGAGCCTTGCAAAAATACGCTTCGCTGATTTTTGCACTCCAAAAAATAACATTTTCACCATATTTTTAATACATAAGGGTTAAATTATCAAACAATTAAACCGAATACCATACAAAATTTTTGGGGGACATCCTGGGAAGAGAAATCGTTAAATGATCACTTTAGCTTGCTCTTAATTCCGTCTCCTACCATGTTTTTTGTCAAGCTCTTTACGAACCGCGTTCGCCAATACTTTCTGGGATATTGGTTTTGTAACAAAAGAACCAGCCCCCAGTTTAATAGCGGTTTGGACTCTGTTTGACATCGCGTAACCGGATAAAATGATTGCTTTTTGCTTTGGCTCAAATTCCAGAATTCGCTTATATGCCTCCACACCATCTATTCCATCCATGACCATGTCCACGATTAAGAGATCGTAATGGCGCTTCTTCAGATGCGTAACCGCTGTCTCACCGCTTGAAACGACCTGGACACGATACCCTAAACGCCTAAGGAGTTGACCTGCAACTCTTCTTTGTATAGGATCATCGTCAACAATTAATATTCTTTCGTCGCCGGAGGCTGATTTTACTTCACTCATAAGAATTTTTCTATCCACAGCTTTATTTACCGGAAAATAGAGTGAAAAAGTTGTGCCTTTGCCTGGCTTTGAATCCACCTGGATATACCCATTATGATCTTCAACAATACCGTGAACAATACTCAAGCCCAAACCGGAACCCCTTCGGCGATCCATTTTTTTTGTAGTGAAAAAGGGATCGAATATATTATCAATGATCTCCGGCCGAATACCAGCACCGGTGTCCGAAATAGATAGCTTAACATATTCGCCACGATCAATTGTTTGATAGCCCTTTAATGGAATATCTAAATAGGTATTTTCCGTCTTCACGGTCAAAACACCTTGGTTATTCATTGCCTCTATGGCATTATTAATCAGATTAGTTAAGGCACGGGTTAGTTGAGCAGCGCCTCCTTTAACTAAAAATATGTCCGGCGTAAAGACTTCTTTGATAACTATTTCTTTTGGAAACTTGCCCAGGGTAAGAATTCCGTGCAGCAATTCATGAAAATCTATCGGTTCCATTGCGTAATGCCCACGGCGACCGAGAGCCAATAACTGTTGATTTATTTCAGCGATTTTCTTGGCGGAATCCTCCATTTCATGGAGCATTTCCAAAGTCGGATGCCCTTCGGGTAACTGCTCACGTATCAGGACAGGGTAAGCTGCAAGAGGAGAGAGCAGGTTATTAAAGTCGTGGGCAATTTGTCCCGCTACCCTCCCTGCTGTTTCCAATCGTTGGACACGTGCCAATTCTTCTTGTAAGCGCTTTTGTTCTGTAATATCTTTAAGAAACCACAAATACGCAGGTTCTCCACGCCACTCACTAATTGTAGAAGTGAGTTCAACCCATTTAACTTTACCACGTTTATCAATAATTCTCAAAGAATCTAATCGAGAAGATTTTTCCGAAATTCTCTTACTATGTTTTTCTGCAACAAACTCGCGATCCTGTGGATGAAAAAGTTTCAAGTATGGCCGAGAAGTAAGATCCTTTCCCCGGTAGCCAGTTAGCTTAAGCGCCGTGGCATTAAAAAACTTAATATGGTCATTCTGAACGATGAAAATCGCTTCATTTGAACTACCGACTACCATGCGATATTTTTTTTCTGACTCCAATAGAGCCGCTTCCGTCATTTTCCGGGAAGTGATTTCCCGAACAATTGCCAGGACTTTGTCCGGACCATTGACAACCATGCGCGACTCGTAATCGTGAGGTTCGCTGTTTTGAATAATCTGGTATTCCAAGGTTTGCGGCTGCCCGGTTTTGAGAGCACATTTTATGGAAGCCATTGCTCTTTCAGAGAGGTTTTTAGGCAATAAATCAGTCAACTTTTTTCCAAGAAATTCCTTGGGGAGCAGGAGTGGGGCAACTCCTTTTGCCGGAATGAAGTCCAAATAAGTTCCATCTTTGGATATTTGAAACATCATATCGGGAACCGCGTCGAGCACTGCTTTGCATTGAACTTCGCTTTCGTGCAATGCCTGGTTTCCCTTAATCTCAGCTTTTTTGAGTTCAGTTACCCGCTTTCGAAGGTACTGCAACTCTTTAATTAGTTGATCCTTGTTTTTTTTTCGATCATTCATTCCAGTCTTCAAAATTCATGGGTAGGTCTAAAGGTGCTGAATCGATTATCTATATTGTGGAGGAGCCAACAGGGCCAATTATCAGGTGCCATTCTCTCCTCTTGAAAAGGAAGGTATTGCCAAAGTGAATTTAGTAGATTTTAACTAAATAATGCAAGGTTGGTGACAGGAATTTAACAAAAAGTTTTCACCGGTTAACATGGATAACCATTCTTGTTACATTGCCACCTCTGGGTATTTTTTTCATTTCAACTTCATCAACAAGATTTTTGATTAGAAACATGCCCCACCCTCTGGGATCATCGATACCGTTGATCTGTTTTTCAATTTTAGGGACCTTAACTTTTTTATTTAAGCCCCTACCCTCATCTTTAACATTTACTTCCAGGCTTTCTTTATCCATTTTTAAAGTTACCAAAACTGTGGTATCCTTTTTAAATTGATTCCCATGTTCCATGGCATTGCTGCATGCTTCAGAGATGGCGGTTTTCAAATCCTCAATCCGGCTCGTATGAAACCCCATAATTTTGGCGGCTGCAGCCGCCGACTCCATTGCTACCTTTTCATAGCCCATTACGGAAGGGATATGAACTTCGATTATTTTTTGTTTCTCAGACATGGTCGATCAAAAGAGACACAGAATTCACTGAGAACC
Organism: candidate division KSB1 bacterium; assembly: GCA_022562085.1. Lineage (NCBI taxonomy): Bacteria > Pseudomonadati > Candidatus Zhuqueibacterota bacterium. The sequence continues at coordinate 7,482 of JADFPY010000063.1, forward strand.
ACAAAAGCCCTCCCAAAAAATTAAAACTTTACCTAACCTGAAACTCTCAGATTCAATGGAATTTGTGTCGGCAAAAAGAAATCCTCCATGAACTTAGTACTTTTTATGCTTTTGGTCTCCTTCACAAAATGCGCTCATTCGAATTTCAAAACCACCAACGTAACATCATCTTCGATGTTTGAATCAGGGCTATACTGCTTCATTTCAGCAATTAACTTGTCAATCAATTCTGATGGCGGCAAGCTGGCGTTTTGTCTAATCGATTCAGCTAGCCGGTCAAATCCATAGGTTTCGTGGCTGCCATTCATCACATCGACAATTCCGTCAGTGTAGTGAATTAGCATATCTCCAGGCTGTAGTTCAATCGAGAGCTGTTCATAAACCGTGGCCTTTACAATTCCCAAAGGAAAGCGATCGGTTTTTTCCGCTTGAGGTAAGAAATCTATTTCCCCATTGCGTAAGAGAAAAGGCATGGTCTGGCCTGCGTTGGTGTAATAAAGTTTATGTGTTTTCGGATCAAAAATTCCATAAAAAAGTGCCACGAACATATGATTTTGAATATCTTTGTTCAAGCGGGAATTAACCATATTTAAGACCTCGTCCGTGCAGGTCTTTTCCTCAGCTGCAAATCTAACAGCACCCAATGCTGCTGTCATAACCATGGCCGCCGAAACACCGTGTCCTGAAACATCCCCAATGACAACTCCTAATCTCCCATCTTGAAACTGAAAAAAATCATAAAAATCACCGCCAACTTCTTTTGTGGGGATAGACTTCGCGCTTATTTGAATCCCATCTATTTCGGGAAACGAATCCGGCAGCATCTGTGCCTGCATATCACGTGCCACATTAAATTCATGCCACATGCGTGCGTTTTCCCGCAACGATTGTACCATCTGATCAAAGGATTGAGCTAACATTCCAATTTCATCATTGGATTTATAATCAATAGAGATGTCCCAATTTCCTTTTGCCACTTCTCTAGTGCTGTCGGTCAAACGCTGAACTGGCTTAAACACTTGTCGAATGGTAAGATAGACAACAACGCCGCCGACCAACATAACGAAGAGAACAAGTGGATAGAAAGTTGCTTTCAGTTTTTCCCTGCTCGCGTAAATGTCTTTTTCGTAACCTGTCGCTAAGATAACCCACTGCCATGGTGCAAAATATTTATAACTAGCGATTTTTTTTTCGCCTTGCCGCCCTTTTGCTTTCGTTCCCTGCCGGTAAGAAGTAAGGTTGGAGTAACCTTGCACGCCATCGTTGAGATCGATCTCATCCAGAATATCCTTAATGTGTTGAAAATCACTGTTGTATAGAGAACGGCCAACATCTTCAGGGTGAACGATTAAAACACCTTTATGAGGCTCATCTGCATTGTTGACCACCGCTACATAGCCATCTTTTACAATAACAATATCAGCAAGTTCTTTTTTCAACTCATCTGAAGGTTCCAGGGAATTTTTGTAGTGATGATCACACAAGGCAAACGCGTGCTGCGTTTTAGCTATAAGTATCTCTCTCGCCAGTTTTCTGATTTCAACTTTTGATTCACGATAAATTATGGAGCTAACTAACGCTACTGCTAGAATAATCTCAAAAACAATTAAAAGAATGAGTTTTAATTTAAGGGACATTTTACTTTTTATTTTGGAGCGTAAAACTTTAGCTTTGCTTAAACCGCTATCAAAATATTTACCAGTCATGTGAGGCAATGCTTGAACATTAAATTCATGGTTTGGAAGTCGCTAATTTTACCGCCGTATTCCCAGTCTATCCAGCTTTTTTTGCAAACCGAGGCGGCTAATCCCTAACTGGCGTGCGACTTCACTCTTGTTCCAATGGTACTTTTCAAGGGCTTCCTGAATCAGGTGGCTTTCTAATTGATCGACAGCGCCTCGCAAGGTATCGGCATGAAGTGCATTCGGCAATTCAATATTGGGAGACTTTTCATATATTTTTGGTGACAAATCTTCCCGTTGAATCACAGCGCCTTCACCAGAAAGTGTAATTGCACGCTCAACTTCATTCTCCAATTCGCGAACATTTCCGGGCCAACCATATTCAGTTAAAAGTCTCAAAGCTCCTTTGGAAAACCCTTTGATTTTGGTACCAAGTTTCTCTTCAAACTTTTTGACGAAATGATTCAACAGAAGCGGAATATCGTCCCGACGATTTCTCAATGGAGGAATATGTAACTCCAAAACACTCAACCGAAAAAATAAGTCCTCTCTGAAATTCCCCTCACGCATTTCATGTTCGAGATTTTTATTGGTCGCAACAACAACTCTAACATCTACAGAAATTTCTTTATTTCCACCAACACGCCGGAAGCTGCGTTCCTGCAAGGCTCGGAGAATTTTTGCTTGCGAACTCAAGGGCATGTCGCCAATTTCATCAATAAAAAGGGTACCGCCATCTGCCTGTTCAAAATAGCCGATATGCTTTTTGACACCGGTCGCCACACCAGACTCGATTCCGAAAAGCTCAGACTCAACAAGGTTTTCGGGAATAGCTGTGCAGTTTACCGCCACGAAAGAATTATCTTTCCGCGGGCTCTGGTAATGAATTGTTTTTGCGAGCAATTCTTTTCCGGTTCCGGTTTCCCCGTAAATCAAAACATTGGTCGGGCTTTTTGCTACATTCCTCGCCTGCTGAAGGGTTTTCCGGATGCTCTCACTCTGGCCGATGATTCGACCGCCTTCGTATTCACGCAACACCTCTTCGCGCAAAGCGATATTCTCAAGCTGCAATCTTTCCTGAGCGTCTTTGAGATCTTCGTACAATTGCAGGTTTTCGAGTGCCGTGGTGGAGTGACTGGCAACCGCCTCTAATAATTCGCTATCTGTTTCAGAATACATGTCCCCAGACAATTTTCCGCCCAAAAACAAACCACCGACGACTTTATCTCGTCCTGAAAACTCAAGCCAAAAAGAATGTTCGCCAGATAACTCTCCATTCTTTTGTTTTGAAATAAAGTCCAATATGAGCTTTTTCTTCATCACAGAAGACTTTGAGTCAAAGGCAGATTTAAGAAGGGTCTTCTCTAAACCGGGGCTTATTTTCTTTTCAAATCCTCTCTCAGCAACAACATTCCATTCCTTAGAAAAATCCAGAGATACACCATACTCCACACCCAAAGTGCCCATCAAAATGGAAAGAATTTCCTTATAAATTTGCGTACGGGTGCGACAATTATTGAGAGAGTGGGCAATTTCATAAAGCGTTTGCAGATGAAATACCTGCCGCTCTAAGTCAATTGAGTTTGCTTGTGATTTGTTCATTGGTCGTTGGAATTGAAGTAAGCATCAGAGCGTTAACCGAGTTAACAACTAATTATAGTTACATCACCAGAAAATGTCAAGGGTTTTCAGTCGGAGATCAAACTTCAACTTGCGAAAATATCTTTGAAATCTTTCTATTCGAAAACTTTTTTTAGCTCTACAAGATCATCGATCATAAAATCAGGATTAGTTTTAAACAGCACCTCTTTTTTTTTGAGTCCGTATGTGACCGCGCAAGTCCAAATATTCGCGGCTTTTCCAGCTTCTATATCGGTGGTTCCATCACCAACGATTGCGGCTTTATCAGGTGAAACGCTCAGCTGACTTAAAATATGTAAAATCGGACCAGGATCCGGTTTCATCTCTGGCAGGGAATCGCCGCCGAGAATAATTTCAAAAAAAATATCTGCATTAAGTCTTTCTAAAATCAAACGCGTAAACTCATACGGTTTATTGGAAACAACTGCCATTTTCTTTGCCTGAAAATGGCACAGAATATTTTCGACATTGGGATAAAAGGTAGAAAAATCTAGCAAATGTTCTCTGTAATGGCTACGGAAAATAGCAATCACCTCATCAATTTTCTGCAATTGATTTTTGGAAAGAGATCGGTTTATCAATTTTTTCAAACCATCCCCAACGTAGCTCATGACTACCTCCATTTCTAAAGGAGGCAAATCTAAATCCTTAAGAGCATAATTAACAGAATTGGCTAAATCACGGCGGGAATCGACAAGGGTTCCGTCTAAATCGAAAATGATTAGATCAACATGGGGCATTTAGTCTGTCTTAAGTAATTCTCCGAAAACATCTTTGCCAACAAATCGGCCGTTTTCAACCAGAGTGTGACCGCCCAAAATTGTATAGTCTAAGCTCCCGGAAATCGACATCCCTTCATAAGGGGACCAATCTCCATTTCCGTGCAGGTTTTCGGCGCGGACAACGTTTTCGGAAGCGGCATCCCAAATAACCAGATCTGCGCCTGCGCCAATGCGGATGCTGCCTTTCGAGGAAAGGTCAAAAATTTCAGCAGGATTTTTGGCTAATAATTGAACCATTTGTTCTAAAGTGATGCGTCCTTCAACGACCCCATAAGTATAAAGCAAAGGGAAAAGGGTTTCTACTCCAGCTAAGCCATTTGGAGTCAGTGGAAATCGTTTATTCCCCTCTTCTTTTTGAGCAATTGTAAACGGACAATGATCGGTCGCAACGACGTCGATCTCATCGTCTGCCAGGGCTTGCCATAAAGCTTCGCTGTCTTCTTTGGTGCGCAGTGGAGGTGTTGTTATCCAGTAGTACCCATTTTCTTTTTTATAATAGTCTTCGGAGAGTACCAAATATTGCGGACAGGTTTCGAGGTAAAGCTTCACGCCCCGTTCACGAGCTTTCAGGGCTGCTTCAAGTCCGGCGCGGCTGCTCAAGTGCACGATGTAAAGTTGGGTATCAAGCTCGCCGGCAATCTCAGCAGCCCTGGCGATGGCTTTGGCTTCAGCCTCGGCCGTTCGGCTGCGAGGGTGGTAAATAGCTGCTAAATTTCCAGCATCGACATTTTTGGCAGTCATCGACTCAATGAGATCGTTGGCTTCCGCATGCAAACAGACCAGCCCGCCGTTCTCATTAACCGTCTTTAGAACTTGCCGAAACTCCTCCCAGGTGATCATCATGCCGATTTGACGGTAAGTAGAAAAGACTTTGTAAATAGAAAAACCTTCCTCGATTAGCTTGGGGATTTCACTCACTCGTTTTTCCGGCAGATCAGTGACATTCACGTGCAGGCCGTAATCAATGTGCGACTTTCCCCGTGCTTTCTCAATTCGCACATCAACGGATTCCCGCAAAGACTGCCCTTTCTCTTGAACGGTAAAATCGATGATTGCGGTCACGCCACCGCAAGCTGCGGCAATCGACCCGGACTCAAAATCGTCGATGGAATGAGTATCCATTATGGGAATGCCCATGTGGGTATGGGCGTCGATAAAACCGGGGAAGACAAGTTTATGGGTTGCGTCTATTTTTTGAGAGGCCTCTACATGGATCTTAGGTTGGAGGGCTGCAATTTTTCCATCGAGAATGCCGATATCCAGGGCTTTCTTTCCAGTGTCTGTAACAACCTCACCATTACAGATAATCAAATCAAATGCTCGATCTTCCATCCTCTATTCTCTACCCTCTATTCCTCAATCTTCTATCCTCAAGAAATTCACATTGTCAGCGCCATCAACGCCTTAGCCGTGTGCAAACGATTTTCCGCTTCCTGATAAATCACCGAATGCGGGCCATCGATGACTGCATCTGTTACTTCGTTGCCACGATCCGCAGGCAGGCAGTGCATATAAATGGCATCCGGTTTGGTTAGCTGCATGAGTTTTTCATCGCAAATCCAGCTTTTGTATTTTTTGGAAATCTCTAACGCATCTTCGGGTTTATGAAAGAGAGACTCGATGCCCCAACTTTTTGGATAGACAATGTCGGCGTCCTCGAAAGCAGCTTCCATTGAATCGACAACCTCAAACTTGACGCCCGCTTTTTCGGCGTTTCCCTTCGCTATTCGCAGCGGCTCTTCCATCAAAGTGTACTCGGGAGGATGTGCCAGAGTGACGTCCAGGCCAAATCGAGTCATGAGCATGATCAGGCCTTGCGGCACTGACATGGGTTTTGCGTAAGACGGCGCATAGGCCCATGAGACGGCGATTTTCTTGCCGCGCAAATCTTTGCCGAACTTCTCGCGAAGGGTCATCAAGTCTGCCAAAGTCTGGCAGGGATGATCGACATCACACTGCATGTTGATGATTGGCTTGTCCGCCCATTTGGCGACTTCCCGCATGTATGTGTTTCCTTCTCCCGGCACCAAATCGTGGCGAATGGCAATTCCGTGACCGTAGGATGAAAGAATGATTCCTGTGTCCTTTGCACTTTCTCCGTGGGCAATCTGCGAAGTGCCCGCATCAACAAAATGCGCATGACCGCCAAGTTGGGTAATGCCTGCCTCAAATGAATTGCGCGTACGGGTTGATTTATCAAAGAAAAACAGGAAAATGGTTTTATCCGGCAGATGCCGGTGCGGCTCACCATTCTTGAATTTTTGTTTTAAATCAGCAGCGGTTTCCAGAGCGATTTCGATTTCTTCGTCTGTCCAATCCTGTGTTGAGATGTAATCTTTGCCTTTGAGTGTTTGGTTCATTGAAAAATCCTTAAACAAGTTTCCGCTTACTGGTAGTTCCTGGTTAATTTGGTTAGAAATTCCTGACAAACTCGGCATAAAAAGCAACGGCTTTGTGAAGATGCTCAACGGGAATTCGCTCATTCGGTGCATGTGCATAAATTTCATTGCCTGGGCCAAAACCAAGGGTCGGGATGCCGTATAATCCCATGATGCCCACGCCATTCGTTGAGAAAGTCCACTTGTCGACTTTAGGATCTTTTTCAAAAAGATTCCTGTAACTTTTGACACCGGTTTGCAATGCCGGATGGCCTTCTTCCAAGACCCAGGTGGGAAAATACGATTGCATGCCATAATCCAACCCGGTGTAACTCGGAACGGTGTATTCCGGCACCCAGGCTTTGGCCTCGTCTTTTTTGAAAGAAGGTAAGCTTCGTATCTCTTCCAAAGCTGACTCAATGGTTTCGCCGGCAGTCAAGCGCCTGTCGAGGTGAATTGTACTGGAGTCAGCAACGGCACAAAAAGATGGTGCCGTGGAACGCACGTCCGTCACAGTGATACTACCTTTTCCTAAAAACGCATCGTCTTTTAACCGTGTGTGCAGCTCTTCTATTTCTTTGATGACCCCTGCCATTTTATAAATCGCGTTCACCCCACGCTCCGGCGCAGAGCCGTGACTCGAAATGCCGTCGACCTGAACTTTCATTTCCAAACGCCCGCGATGACCGCGGTAGATATTGAGATTTGTCGGTTCCGTGATAAGAACTGCGTCTGGTTTCATTTTTTCTTCTTCAACAATATATTTCCAGCACAAACCCTCACAATCTTCCTCCATAATAGAAGCGACAACCCAAAGGGTTAAATCTTCCGGCATGCCAACTTCTTTTAAAACTTTTCCGGCATAAACGGCGCTAGTCAATCCGCCTTTTTGGTCGCAAGAGCCGCGGCCGTACATCTCGCCGTCGATGATTTCACCCCCTGTCGGATCGACTTCCCAATTATCGAGATTGCCAATATCGACCACGTCGCAGTGGCCATCAATCACCAATGTTCTTGGGCCGTTCCCAAGTCGCCCATAGAGGTTTCCCAGTTTGTCGACTTTGACTTCATCATAACCAATTGCTTCCATTTCTTGCTTAATCCGGGCAATTACTTCGCCTTCTTTGCCACTGCCGTGTGGGAACTTCACTACATCCTTTAAGAACTCTACCAAATTCGGTTCGATGAACTTCGCGTGTTTCAGAACTTCATTCATTTAAACATTTCTCCGTGGTTTTGTATATTTGTAATTTTAAACAACTCCTGCTTTTTCGTTAAACTCAGAAATTAATTCATCAATCTCGTTAACTTGTCCTTGCACCGAAGTCCAGTACTCGGGATAGTCGTACCACTGGGCATTGAGCTCCTCGACTTCCTTTCCCTGTTGTTCAATCCAGGTGAAGTACTTCAAGTTGTGTACGCGTTTGCGTTCCGGATAAGTCAACTCCAACATAAAATCAGTTGTAATGCCCATCAGGTAACGGTGGTAATCGCGAATCGCGTCGTCACGAGTGTAGTCGCCAAATTGTGTGCGCAGTTCTGCTAACCTGCTCTGGTAAAGCTCCATTGAATCCGTGAAAATTGTGAAAACAACATCCCGCTCGGTCAATTCATAATATTTTGCAAACTTGATTGCTGAAATAAGATTTCCAATGCCCGAAATTCCAACTAAGTCCAGGCTTTGAATCATGTCATCGTTTACACCAACGCTCGCGAGATACTCCTGGCCGACCGGTTCATTGAACAACCGAATCAGGTTCATGCAAAACTCATCATCGACAGCCACCACCATATCCGTGTTTCGCACATTGTGAATCCAGGGCACGTGTTTGTCGCCAATTCCCTCGATTCGATGAGCGCCGAACCCGTTCTGTAAAAGCGTAGGGCACTGAAGGGCTTCAGCCGCAGCGATTTTACTGTTGGGATATTTTTGTTTGAGATAATCACCGCAAGCAATGGTACCGGCGGAACCGGTGGAACTGGTGACCCCGGCGAACCGATCTCCCTCTTTCATGGTATTTTGCAAAACTTCTTCCATTGCCTGACCCGTGACATGATAATGCCAGAGGTAATTACCAAATTCATCAAACTGGTTGAAAATAACGATGTTGTCTCGAGTTTGGCGAAGCTCCCAGCATTTATCGTAAATTTCTTTGACATTCGATTCGGAACCAGGCGTTGCAATCACCTCGCCCGCGACCGTTTTCAACCACTCGAAACGCTCTTTGCTCATCTCTTCGGGTAAAATGGCGATAGACTCACAGCCAAGCAGCGCAGAATTATACGCACCGCCGCGACAATAATTCCCCGTTGAAGGCCAAACGGCTTTGTGTTGAGTCGGGTCGAATTGCCCAGTCACCAGTCGCGGTACCAGACAAGCATAGCTCGCCCCGACCTTGTGTGCACCGGTTGGGAACCACTTACCGACCAAAGCAAAAATTCGCGCTTTCACACCCGTGAGCTCAGTTGGAATTTCAAGAAAATTCACGCCGCCAAACTGGCCACCCTCTGCTTTGGGTTCATTTTTCCAGGTGATGCGAAACAAATTGAGCGGATTCACTTCCCAAAGGCCAACGGATTTCAATTGCTCTTTAATACTCTCCTGAATGCTTTCCGGGTGAATCATTTCCTCAAAAGTAGGGATCGTTATACCACGCTCACGAGCACGTTCTAATGAAAGCGTTAGTTGTTTTTCATTTCGGGTAAGATCGATCATTTTATTTCCTTATCCTCTATATCATGCAAATTTGCATTTCAGCATATTCCCTACTTGAATATACCTAACTTTTGCTCCACATCCTCAAGAGAATTTTCAACTACAACCGGCTGCTGCTTCACAGCGTGCATCGCCCCCTCCACGTCCTTTAGACCGTTTCCTGTAACCATAACTACCACATGATCATCTTTCCCGCAGGTTCCGGATTCTGCCAGCTTCTTCAAACCGGCCAAGGCAGTTGCCCCGGCCGGTTCAGCAAACA
>JADFPY010000064.1 GCA_022562085.1 candidate division KSB1 bacterium
ACCAGACACTAAAATCGTTGGCTTGAACACATTGTTTTTGACAAGTTTTAATTTTCAAAGTTTATCCTCAACACCTTTAAAATCAGTGTTTCATCAGTGTTAATCAGTGGCTAAAATATTCTTTGCATAACTAGGCTCCATGAAAACTTTGCTAAAAAAACACAATGTTGCAGATTTGTAGTACAGAAAACACGGAGAAGCACAAAGGTCACCAAGAAATCAAAAAATTTAGAAATCTCTGTCTTCTCTGTGTAACTTTGAAGACTCTGTGTCCAAAATAGAAATCCCCCTTGATCCCCTTTTGGAAAGGGGGACTTTTAATGGAAGGAGAAAAAAATGAACCGTCAAGAAGCCTGGGATTTAATGACCCAATATACAAAATCTGAAAACTTGCGCAAGCACATGCTCGCAGTTGAGGCCGCCATGCGTTTTTATGCCAAAAAATTTGGTGAGGATGAAGAAAAATGGGCCGTGGTCGGCCTGCTGCATGACTTTGATTATGAGCAGCACCCAACTCCGGAGGAACACCCTTTTGTTGGCGTCAAAATTCTGCAAGAGAAAGGCTACCCCGAAGAAATTACCCGCGCTATTTTGTCACACGCAGATTATTCCGGTGTTGTTCCGGAAAGCAACATGGAAAAATCTCTGTTTGCAGTGGATGAACTGAGCGGCTTTATTGTTGCGGTATCTTTAGTGCGGCCTTCCAAAAGTATTCTCGATTTAAAAGTTAAGTCAGTTAAAAAAAAATTGAAAACAAAAGCTTTTGCGGCGAATGTGAGCCGAGAAGACATTCAAAAAGGCTCGGAAATGTTGGAGTTGAGTTTAGAGGAGCATATTCAAAATGTCATTGATGCTATGAAAACAATCGCAGGCGATTTAGGGTTGGCGGAAAACTAACTCAGGAAAATCGTGAAAATTAGCAGCTTTTCTTGCATATTGGTGCAGTTTCATTATATTAAACTTACGTAACAAACATTTTACAGAATAATCCTGAAATTAAATGCAGCCTCCAACAAAAACCAGAGCGGGTATTATTGGCCTGGCCCTGACATTTTTTCTCGTCCTGCAACTTCTATCAAATTATCCTCAAGCGGTAGAGAAATATTATACAAACGGCATCTACCCAATTTTAACTTTAATTGTATCCAAAATAACCAGTCAACTTCCTTTTTCCATAACTGAATTTCTTCTGTGGACTGTATTGCTCATTGGCGTTCCGCATACGATTCGCCGTATCGGGCAAAAAAGAATGCAATTGGGCCCGCTTATTCTAAATTTACTTTCAATCTCGGCTATCATTTACATATGGTTTTATCTTTTCTGGGGCATCAACTATTTGCGCCAGCCTTTGAAATCAAAATTAGATTTAGAAAATGTGCAGCTTGAAATCGATGCTTTTGATTCAACATTTGTGCAAATTATCCGCCAGGGGAACGAGTTGAATTTAAAATACTCAATTCAGAAAATCGAACACATCAACACGGACATCGATTCATCTTATGACGAAATTTTATCTCAATTGGGTTTAAAAAAAATCCCACGCAATCGGAGCACAAAACAATTTGTCGGGAATTGGCTGTTGAACCTGACCACGACCAGTGGTTTTTTCAGCCCGCTTTTCCACGAAATCCATTACAACAGAGACATGTTGATTTTCGAACTGCCGTTTGTACTGGCTCATGAGAAGGCGCATCAAATGGGATACACAAGCGAAGCAGAAGCAAACTTCCTTGCCTATTTAGTTTGCACGAACGCCCGTGAGCATCTGGTACGTTACAGTGGATATTTCAGCCTTTTAGGATATTTTTTCAGCAGCCTCAGAAAAGATAAATCAAGAGAAAAATTCTTTACATCCTTGATCAATGAAGGGGTGAAATTGGATATTCAGGCCGTTCGGGAAAGGTGGAAAAGCCACGAGGGACTCATTTCAAAATCCTTAAGTAAAAGTTATGATTTATATTTGAAAGCAAACCAGATTAAAGAGGGAATTCAAAATTATTCGAGAGTGGTAGATTTAGTGATACGGTATTACGGCAAAACCAATGCCGTCGCCCCAGCTAAATAATTGAAACCGGATCCACATCAATTGCGATTCGAACTCCCCGAGACTTATTCTCACTCTTAAATATCCCGTGAGCATTTTGAATCGCTTTCTTAAGAATTTTCCCGTTAGCGTCTTTCTCTTTGTCCCCCTTCAGTAAAATCTGCCAACGAAATCTTTTCTTTATCTTAGAAATTGGCGAAGCAGTCGCTCCCAATATTTGAAAATACCCTCTCTGTTTCTTAAGCGCTTTTTCAAATTCCTGAGCCGCTCCCTTAACTTTTAATTCATTTTCGCCGCTGAAAAGCAAGCAAATAATCCGGCCAAATGGCGGGTACATGAGCTCTCTTCGCTCTAACACTTCTCCCCTATAAAATCTGATAAAATCATGAGTCAAAGCGCAGTTAAGACAAAAATTGTGCGGGAAATAAGACTGAATAATGACCTCACCCAGCAAATCGCTGCGGCCTGCACGACCCGCTACCTGGGTTAAAAGTTGAAATGTGCGTTCAGAGGATCGGAAATCCGGAATAAGCATCCCGACATCAGCATTGATAACTCCAACCAGGGTCACTTTATGGAAATCCAGCCCTTTGGCAACCATTTGTGTTCCCAGCAGAATATCATACTTGCCCTGTCCGAACTCTTTTAAGATCTTGTCGTGAGACCACTTGCCGCTGGTTGTGTCTATGTCCATACGGACGACTCTGGCTTTGGGGAATTGATTTTTCAGTTCCTCCTCTACTCTTTGTGTGCCAAGCCCTCGAAACAGAATATCGATACCCCGGCATTCCGCACATTTGTCCGGCGCCGGTTTTGAAAAGCCACAGTAGTGGCAGCGCAGCCGATGACCCGTAAGATGAAAAGTCAAGGTAATCTGGCAATCCCCACACTCTTCGACGTGACCGCAGTCGCGGCATTTTATATAATTTGAAAAGCCCCGCCGGTTTAAAAGTAAAATTATCTGCTCTTTTCTGGTGATTTTTTCTTGAATTTTTGCAGAAAGCAGTCGTGAAAAAATCGTCTCATCTTTTTTTCCCGAAAGTCGCCGTTCTTTACGCATATCCAAAATCTTAACATCCGGAAGAGGAACGTCGTTTACTCGACGACGCAATTCTATAAGCTTATATTTCTCGGTTTTAGCGTTAAAAAACGATTCTGCGGAAGGAGTTGCCGAGCCGAGAATCACGACGGCATCTGCAAACTTTGCACGAACCACTGCCACATCGCGGGCATGGTACCTGGGAGATGTGTCTTGCTTATACGAACCTTCATGCTCTTCATCAACGACAATTAAGCCGATATTTTTCAAGGGCGCGAATACTGCAGATCTCGGCCCAATTGCCACTTTCGCCTCCCCTTTCTTCAGCAACCGCCAGGAATCCAGGCGTTCTCCTGACGACATGGCGCTATGAAGAACGGCAACTTTGTCCTTAAAATGAGACCGAAACCTCGCGACTGTTTGAGGCGTCAAGGCTATTTCAGGGACGAGTACAATCGCATCTTTTCCTTTCTCAAGGGTTTTATAAATCGCTTCGATATAGACCTGGGTTTTACCGCTGCCCGTTACCCCGAACAGCAAAAACGTCTCGAACCGTTCCTCCCGGATCGGCACTTCGATTTGCTTTAATGCTGCCTTCTGTTCATCATTCGGAGAAATTGGTTTCGGTTTCTCAGCATTATTTGAGCCATAATAATCGCGCACAACCTCTTTTTGGATAAATCTAATTAAGTTCGATTTCTCTAGCGCTTTCAACGAAGCCAAAGCTGAACCGGTCTGTTTTAAAAGCTCTTTTTGAAGAACCTCTTGTTTCTTTACTTGTAAATAGCGCAGACAACTTGCCTGTTTGGGCGCCCGCCTTTGTAAAATTTCGATTTTAACCTCATCGAAATTTTCGGAAAGTAAGCTAACGTATTTTTCAACTTTCGGCTTTAATTTGAAATTTGTCATAAATTGCTGCACTTTGACCAGGCCTATTGATTCAAGCTGATTGAGACTTGAATAAATACTTTTAGCGCCAATTCGCCTTCTCAGCTCATTGACGGAAATTTTACGACTCTTGGCAATGTACCGCAGTGTTTGTGCCCGCCGGGGCGCTCTCTTCTCTAACTTTGCCGCCTCGGTTTCGGCCTCTTTGGTACAAATTTCAACCATCGATTTTGATGCCTTCATGAAGAAACCGGGAACCATGCTTTTCAGAACTTCTCCTAAAGAACAGAGATAATAATCAGATATCCAGCCTGCCAATTTAAGCATTTCGCTCGAAATAAGCGGCTTTAAATCCAGGATATCCTGAACAGTTTTGACTTGTTCAAGCTCGGTTTTATTGGTGATTCCAACGATGAACCCGGTCAGTCTGCGGGCACCGAATGGCGCGATCACCCGGCTGCCAATTTTAGCGAGGCTGGTAAGTTCAAGCGGGACAAGATAAGTAAAAGTTTTGTTTAGGGGTAAAGGTAAAGCGACATTTACATAAGTTTCAGGCATGGATTAAATTTAATGATAAAATCGGACACTTTCAACCTGCTTTTTTAAGCAAAAAAAATGCCCTTGCTATTTGCAAGGGCATTTCCGAAACAGGAATCGGTTGTTTAGCCTAAGTATTTTCGAAGCGGCTCGAGGCGCGACCGATGCCGCATCCGCCGCAAGGCCTTTTCTTTGATTTGTCGAACACGCTCTCTGGTCAATTGAAAATGTTCGCCAATTTCCTCGAGAGTTAACGGACGATCACCTTCCAAACCAAAGTACAAACGAATGATTTCAGCTTCACGCGGTTTCAACGTGACCAATACTTTGTCAATTTCCTCTTTCAAGGATTCTTGCATGAGGGAATCGTCCGGCGGCGAATAGCGATCGCTTTCAAGCACGTCCAACAGGTTATTGCCTTCTTCCTCTTTAAAAGGTTCATCGAGAGAAAGATGGCGCGCCGAGGTTTTTAAAACATCTGCGACCTCATAATCCGTCATCTCCATGCTGTCCGCAACCTCGTGCATGCTCGGTTCGCGGCCATATCGTTTTTCCAATTTCTCGAGCACCCGGCCGACTTTATTAATTGCACCGACGCGGTTTAAAGGCAATCTTACTACCCGGGACTGCTCAGCCAACGCCTGTAAAATGGACTGCCGGATCCACCAAACAGCGTAGGAAATAAACTTAAACCCGCGAGTTTCATCAAATCTCTGCGCAGCTTTGATAAGGCCAAGATTTCCTTCGCTAATCAAATCCTGCAAAGGCAGTCCCTGACCCTGGTACTCTTTAGCAACGCTAATTACAAAGCGCAAGTTGGCTTTGACTAATTTATCTAATGCCTGCGATTCGCCTTTGCGGATTCGCCGGGTTAATTCAATCTCTTCCGAAGGTGGCAGAGGTGTAAATCCACCAATTTCTTCTAAATATTTCTCGATAGATTGCCTTGGACGGTTGTCCGGTTTTTTCTGCTTTTTAGCCATACCTTATTTATATAACCCCAATTTACTTTTTTTGCTTAAATTTAGTTACGAAAAGAAAATTTATTTGTTTTTATACTTTCCATATAGGAATTGGTTTCAATATTGCAGATAAAGTTATTTAAGTTATTGTCATGGAAACAACAATTTAGGCACACAATATAATCCCAATTTTTATGCAAAAATCAGGCCTTGCATGCTTCGGAATTCAACCATGTTACCATACCTTCAAAACAAACTAGCTGCGGCTATAAATTGATGAAAATTAAAGGAATGAATAGTAATGGCAGACATCTATTGGATGCCCTAAGCCTCCTCTCCCAGCCTGTAAGCGACAAATATAAGGTAGTTAAAATAAATTGTCAACACATATTTGTAAAAACTTTAGAAAAATAATTGAAAGTCGATAAACTATTGCATCTACAAACCAATCCTAATTTCATCAACAAGCGCAAATTATGAAAAGAAATCAAAGCTATCTGCATAATTTAAAAGATCTTGCGCATGAGCCTGGTGAAGAAAAACTCCAGGAGCCCTTACACGAAAACGCCCTTATTTTTGAAAAGATTTCCGACGATCACATTGAACAACTTATTCAACAAAATCAAAGCATGCAACAAGCTTTAGAAGAAGCAGATGACAAACTAAAAGAAACTCAAGCACAATTAGCTCAAGCTGGAAAATTAGCAACCCTTGGAACCCTTGGCGCTGAAGTCGCCCATGAGCTAAATAATCCGTTAACAGTCGTGAGCGCGGAAGCAGATGAAATTATCGAAGCCCTTGGAAATGGCAGTTTCGATAAAGAGTTCGCGGATATCTCTGCAAAAAACATCAAAAAATGCGCAGAACGGATGCGGGTTATTATCGACCACATCCGAAGGTATTCCAGAGACGATAAAAATTCTGTATGGGAAAAGGTAACTATCAACAGGCCGATAAATGATTCTCTAATTTTGTTAAGATCTCAGCTTGCGGATTCCGGCATTTCAATTGAACTCTCTCTGGATGAAAACTTACCCGAAATGTGGGGACAAATAAATAAATTAGAATCGATTTTTCAGAACTTAATTACAAACGCTGCAGACGCGTTTGATTCCGTTAATGATGGAAGAGACAAAAGGCTGCAGATATCGAGCAGCATGGTAAATACAAACAGGATTTTGGTGAAAATAACTGATAATGCCGGCGGCATGTCAAAGGAAGTCAAATCAAAAATTTTTAAATCATTTTTCACCACAAAAGTTGCAGGGAAAGGAACAGGTTTAGGACTGGCAATTGTACAAAACCTTGTAAAAGAACACCGGGGAATTATTCATGTCGATTCTGTGGATGGAAGAGGCACCGAGTTTGAATTGAACTTCCCGCTTGAAAAAAGACTTAATCACAATGCAAAATAGGTTTGACACCATGGGCAAGCAAAAGAAAATTTTGATCATTGATGACGAAGAAACAATAGTTGACATTTTAAAACGACGCTTTGAGCGCCTGGGCTTTACAGTCTTTTCTGAATATGACGGCGCCACTGCTATTGAAGTTTTAAAAAAAGAAATGGTTGATCTGGTTCTCTGTGATGTTAAAATGCCAAACGGTATATCCGGTTCGGATGTTTTGAAAGCAGCTCAAATCCACAATCCCACCTCCCAATTTGTGGCTATGTCGGGCCATCTGAATTCGCATAAATCTGTGAAATCTATCATGAAAGATGGCGCATCCGTTTTTATCAAAAAACCTTTCCCTTCCTTGACAGAAGTAACCCAGCAAATTGCAAGTTTAGTTGCATGAGCCCTGCAAGCCTACTTTAATTTTTTTCAAAAAAATTAAAAAAATCTTGACTTTAGAAATAAAATTCTGTTTTTGTAAAAACAGGCAACTAATTTTTTAAGAAAAAAAGGAGGATGACCTAAAAAAAATTGCTCTAATGGAGCGCCAATTTTTCTTCTATTTTCTTTCCACTCTCACACACACTTTATTTTGGTTCTTTTCTAATTTACAAAAGTATTTCTTTATTTCGATTAAAACTGTGTCTTTTCTCCAACCTGTCGATTCGAACATTTTCTGAGTTCGAGCCGGCCCGTCTCCCATTTAAATAACTCATTTATTTTAAACAAAAGGAAGGGATTACCATGAAAAGAACACTCTTTCTAAGTGTATTGTCGGTAGTATTCATCTGTTCAATCCAAACTGTCCGGGGACAGATCCCCCAGACATTGAGTTACCAGGGTGTTTTGACCGATGCTAATGGCGCTATTGTGCCTGACGGTAAATATACCCTCACATTTAAACTTTTCAATGCCGCCGAGGGAGGCAGGGCCATCTGGTCGGAAAATCAAGAAGTCTTCATTCAAAATGGCTTGTTTACTGTGGCCCTGGGAAGTGTCAGCCCGCTCGATATTCCCTGGCCCAACCCATCCTGCAAAATCCAGGTCAGTTGACCAGCGGGCAATTGTGGTATTTAGGGGTGCAGATAATTACCACTGAAGCCGCACAAAAAGAAAACAGCATTCCCATCGAATTCAGTCTCGACCAGAACTATCCCAATCCATTCAACCCGACGACCACCATTCAGTTTACGCTGCCGGAGGCTTCGCGGGTGACTTTAAAACTTTTTGATATTCTGGGTAAGGAATTGGCTACTTTAGTGGATAAAGAAATGGCGACGGGCGTGCACAAAGTTCTATTTGATGCAAAAGACTTTGCCAGCGGTGTTTACTTTTACCGCATTCAGGCGAAGTCTGAGAACTCAGACGCAAGGCAGGCATTTCTTCAGTCGAGAAAGCTGATATTTTTGAAGTAGAGCGGTTGTCGACTTAAGCGTAGTCAGTAGATTATTCTATTACTCAGAAAAACTTTGTATTTTTAACAGAAATATTGCAAAGCGCTCTTTACTAAGATTCCCGTGAAACGTGAAAAGTAAAACGTGAAATGAAAATCTTTGAAAAGCGTTTTTCCGTTTCACTTTTCACGTTTGACGTTTTACTTGCGCTTTAGCGCATTCGCTGCCGGAGGCTTCGACGGTAACTTTAAAACTTTTTAATATTCTGGGACGGGAATTGATTACTGTACTACTAGGTATCGTGGCCATCCCTTAATTTCTCTTTGAACGATTTTTTGAGGAAACGGTAGCTAACCAATCGTTGTCCTTCTTCATCCCACAAACGAAAAGCGAACGATTTCAGGCTGGAAAACAAAGTGACGCGTTTAACTTGACTGAAAAGAGTACTATTCTTGTGACATCTTTCCAGATGGTAGTTCGGGATTCGCGGACTCAGATGATGGATATGATGGAAGCCAATGTTTCCGGAAAACCATTGTAAAACCCGGGGTAAGTTATAAAAAGAACTCCCTTGTAAAGCCGCCGCCACATAGTCCCAATTTTCGCCTTGCTCCCAATAGGCGCCTTCAAACTGATGCTGCACGTAAAACAACCAGACCCCGGCCGCTGAGCTAATGAGCAAGATTGGGAAATATATCAAGACCGTATTCACAAATCCTACTGTAAAACTCATCAAAACCATCAGGCCTGCTAATGCAAGATTTGTCCAAAAGACACTACCCCGCTCCCTGCTGGCAGCTGCGCGACTTGGAAAACGCTGACGTATCAAAATCATGTACACTCCGCCAATTCCAAACAGAACCAGCGGATTACGATACACCCGGTAGAATATTTTCGTCAGCCGCGGTGATTTCAGATATTCTTCAACCGTTAGCGTCCAAATATCGCCAACGCCTCTTCTATCCAGATCTGATGAGGTGGCATGATGTACCGCATGATCATGACGCCACTGATGGTATGGGGTGAGCGTTAAAATACCGGTAATATACCCCCAAATATCATTGGCCTTTCTTGATTTAAAAAAACAGCCGTGGCCACAGTCATGAAAAATAATAAAGATGCGTACCAGAAAGCCGGCGGCTAAAATAGAGAGCCCCAAAGTTAACCAATATGAGATTTCAAGACTGAGCTGCATGAGATACCATAAAATAAGATAGGGGACAAAAGAGTTAACTATTTGCCAAATACTTCGACGAAGGTGTGGCGTTTGATATTTTGCGATAATCGGCTGCCAAAAGGTTGTATTCAAAACAAGCGTCCTTTCTGAGGAGTTAGCCTCATCTTCAACTCCGATAACAAATGTGAAGAAAACAGAAATCTATCAATATGGAGGGTTAAAACAAATATGCAGAAACAAGAAACCCCGGCCCAGTAAGAGCCGGGGTTTCTTGGCGAAACAAAGTCAAAAATATTACACCTTTGAAACGTTGACAGCCTGGTACCCTTTGGGCGTGCTCTCAACTTCAAACTGAACTTCATCTCCTTCATCCAGAGATTTGTATCCATCGCCAACGATAGCGTTGAAATGGACAAATACATCATCTCCTTCTTCTCTGGAGATAAAGCCAAAACCCTTAGAGCCGTTGAACCATTTAACAGTTCCTTTTTCCATAGGATCAATCCTCATTTAAAATGATTAATTACGTACATATCTGTTCACAGCCTTTCAGGGCAAAAAAAAATCGTTTTGAATGGTACTAAGATTACACCATTCTCCACGATATGCTTTTCTGCTTGCTACTTTTTCTGAAACTTTTGTCGCTCAAAACTCTAAAAGGTGTAAATAAAAAGTGTACAATTATTTTTAGCGTCGAAAAGATAGGATTTATTATTTTAAAAAGCAACCTTTATTTTAACTTTCTTAAAATTCTCTTGAATGTCACTTCAAATATTCCTTTGCTTTAAAAGATTCTATTTGTTACTTTTGCTTCCACTCATAAGCCCAATTTAGCATTTTTTCTAATTTGACAAGAGAGGAAACGAATAAAATGATCAGATTTTCGACTCTCCTTTTAGCCCTTTTTTATTTCCTGCAAAGCCTTGGGTGTTCGGTTCAAAAACAAGACAAACAGACCATCATCCTCATCTCTATTGATGGCTTTCGCTGGGACTATCCGGAAAAAGCCGAGACGCCCAATCTAGATTTTCTCATCAAGACCGGAGTGCGTGCGAAATCGCTGACCCCTTGTTTCCCTACAAAAACATTTCCGAACCATTACACCATCGTCACCGGGCTCTATCCCCAAAACCATGGCATCATCGCAAACAACATGTACGACCCGCTGCGAAAGAAGCCGTTTAAATTGAGCATTCCCGAGGCTATTCATGATCCTCAGTGGTGGGGTGGCGAACCGATCTGGGTGACTGCGGAAAAACAGGGCCTGAAAACCGCATGCTATTTTTGGCCGGGATCAGAAACGAAAATAAAAGGGCTGCTGCCGACTTATTTTTTTAATTATGACGGGGATGTCCCAAACGAGGACAGAATCAAACAAGTTCTCAAGTGGCTTGACCTGCCCCTGGACCAGCGGCCTTCTTTGATAACAACCTATTTTAGTACTCTGGATGACGCAGGTCATCATTATGGTCCGGATTCTAAAGAGGTTGCTGAAGCGATTCATACCATTGAT
Organism: candidate division KSB1 bacterium; assembly: GCA_022562085.1. NCBI lineage: Bacteria > Pseudomonadati > Candidatus Zhuqueibacterota bacterium. Next base: position 10,952 of record JADFPY010000064.1, read on the forward strand.
TCTGTGATCGGAATTTTAGTAAATGGGTTGCAAGAAAGGAAACTTCTGGAGAAAGTGAATATCATCATTGTATCCGACCACGGCATGGCCGCCACGAGAGCCGACCAGATTATCTTTCTGGACGATTACATCGATTTAGATGGAGTCGATGTCGTTGATTGGAATCCGGTCGCGGTTATCAATTCTGCTGAGGGTGAAAAAGAGAAAATCTACCAGAGATTAATGAATGCACACCCAAAATTAAAAGTCTATAAAAAAGAGGAAGTTCCTGAGAGGTTCCACTTCGGCAAGCATCCCGTTACTCCAAAAATAGTCGCCATCGCGGATGAAGGTTGGTCCATATCCAGCCATCCATATGTCGATAGGCGGCCGGGTTACGGCGATGGCGGCAATCACGGCTTTGACGATCAGCTCACCTCGATGGGGGCCACTTTTATCGCCAGCGGACCAGCCTTTAAAGCCGGGGTGACAGTCGAGCCGTTCCGAAATATTCATATCTATGAATTGATGGCGGAAATCCTGGACCTCTTACCGGCCCCAAATGACGGCTCTCTCGATTCGGTTCGAGTTGTGTTAAAGTAGCAAACGGATGTGACTTACGCTTCTTCCCTACAACTATCTTGGAGGGGGGAATTAAAGGGGGGTGTGAGATGCTGATTAGAGAACCCCAACTTTTGTAATCCTGCCCCGAGGGGGGACGAAGGGGGTGAAACGACTACTCGTTCAAGCTCCAATCGTATTTTGTGTGTTTAATTTTCCAGCTTTCCGGAATTGCTCTTATAGACTCGGCAAGAGTGTCGGGTAAAAAATTGGCTACAAACAGTAGCCGTTCTTCATCATTTTTACCAAAGTCATCTGCAAACCAGTCGAGTATTTTCGACAGGTGGGCTTCCTTCTTTTCTACATTAAAATAGTTTTTCTCTTCATCGCCAAAAAATATCAGCGCTTGATCAGAGAGTTGCTCGTCCAGCTTTTGGCCTTCGTACGCCTCAGAACGCAGCAGTGGACAACCCTTTGAAGCGCAAACCAAAGCAAAATGGGCAAGCGGGCACGGAGTTTCAGTGCAAACTTGTGAGAATTCGGCTTTTGGATCTTGAGTGGCGGCACGAATTATTTTATGCTCAATGAAATTCAGGCTAATTTTCTTACCGTTGATGACAACAAATTTTTTATCCCAGACCGTTTTTTTCAAAAGGGTGCCAATATAGAGACCGCCGAAATGCAGCTTGTTTATACTTTTGATGGGGTAATTATCACAAATGACCTTCAAAGTAAAAGCGTTGTAAGCGTTTATCCAGAACGCCAGTTTTGCTTTATCGTTTTGAATTTTTTCCGGGTCCGTAGCGGCCAATTTTGAAATATATTCTTCCAGGCGATTATCGTTACGCAGATCACGGTAATTCACTTTTCCATCTGAAACGTACTCTTTTAAAATCTCGGTAAAAAGATTGTGCCCATTTTCCTCATTTGGGTTGATGCCCTCACCGGCAGGATTAATAATCAAAGTATGGCCTGAGCAGGCAACTAAAATAAAAAATGTGATTATTAGAAATTTCATAATTACTCTTACAGATGAGTGAATAACTATTTTACTTTAGAAAATTAGGACTAATATTATAAAAAAGCAAGCTCACGAAAACATATATCAACTCGTTAGATTGGTAGTGTATAAATCTACTAATTTAAGGAAAACGACGATAAAAAACTGTGGTATTTTTACTCGCAACGTAACGGTATACATGTTATATTAGAACCGGATAAAAAGAAATTAAAATGAGAATTGATAAAGTCTTTTAAACATAAAGCTCTTCAGAGATTATTCCCTTTATAATGATCGAAGTAAAATTAATCCCAATCATTCGTCAAAGCTTATTAGAATTTTGGATCGTTTGGATGCATCAGTGACACCTCAAGATATGAATTTACCCGGATATAAATTACATGAACTTAAAGGAAAAGAAAAAGGTACCTGGTCTGTTTGGGTAAGTGGAAATTGGAGGATTACTTTTCAATTTGAGGGTAATGATGCAATAAATGTTAATTATGAAGATTATCATTAATCTATTTTGGAGAAATATTATGATAGTAAATAGAAACCCTACTCATCCTGGTGAAGTTTTACGTGAAGATGTGTTGAAACCACTTGGTTTAACTGTTACAGAAGCCTCAAAAAGACTTGGAGTAACCAGGAAAACATTATCATTATTACTCAATTGTAAATCAGCAATGAGCCCGGAAATGGCAATTCGAGTTGGAAAGGCTACCGGAACAACTCCAGAAAGTTGGCTATATATGCAAGCTAAATTAAATTTATGGTTTGCTGAAAAACATTCTACTAAAGTTGAATCATTTGAGAAAAGAATTGCTGTTTAAATATTATCTTGTTGTGTCAATAAGCTTTACATCAGAATATTTATCTTGTAACAAGTACTTCTACTGAGGTTTTCATAAACCAATTTTTTATCCCCCCGAGGTTGCGTCCTCCGCCGCAACAGAAGGCGGCGTCGCGTCGTCGAGGCTGTCTAAATAACCTTCGGGTAGTGCGACTTTTTGCTTTCCCCGCCTTTTGCCGCGCGGTTTGCGCAAACTGCTGAACGGAAATGGCTCATCGCGATTGACATCCGCAAGGATTTCCTGCAAAACTGAAAAGGTTTCAACTCTGACCAGCTTTTCAAGTAACACAGGTGAGCTTCTAAACCCTTTAACGTACCAGGTGCTATGTTTGCGAAAAGAAAGCATGGCGAATTTTTCATCAAACCAGTCGCACAGAAGACGCGCGTGTTCGAGCATGACCTCGACAACCTGACCAAGAGTCGGCGGCTTTTGAATTTCACGGCCTTCAAAAACATCCGCCAAATCCCGGAAAAGCCAGGGGCGGCCCAAACAGCCGCGGCCGACCACCACACCGTCGCAGCCCGTAGTGCGCATCATTCTAAGTGCGTCGTAAGCTTCCCAGATATCGCCATTTCCCAAGACCGGAATCGTTCTAACTGCGTTCTTGAGCTCGGCAATCGCCTGCCATTTGGCCTGTCCTTGATAAAGCTGGGCAGCCGTCCGGGCGTGCAGCGCCACCGAAGCACAACCCGCATCCTCAGCGATTTTCCCGGCGGTCAGATAAGTGGTGTAATGCTCATCGATGCCAATTCGGAATTTAATTGTGACAGGAATCGATCCGGCGTTTTTGACAGCCGCCTGCACAATATTTTGCAGAAGTTTCGGTTTAAGCGGAATGGCCGCGCCGCCACCTTTGATTGTCACTTTGCGAACCGGGCAGCCGAAGTTTAGATCGATATGATCTATGTGCTGCTCACTCACTAATTGAGCTACCGCCTCGCCAATAAAATACGGATCGACCCCGTAAAGCTGCAAACTGCGCGGTTTTTCATCAGGGGCAAAGGAAGCCAGTTTCATCGTTTTCGGGTTCCGCTTAACCAGCAAACGGGCAGTCACCATTTCACTGACATACAAACCGGCGCCAAATCGGCGGCACAAAGTTCGAAAGGGCGCGTTGGTGATTCCCGCCATCGGCGCTAACACCACCGGCGGCCAGATGCGCAGTGGGCCAATCGGAATGGGTTTAAATTCGTCGGCAGAAGCAGGCTCGACATCCTGGTTGATTTGACTGGCGTATTTTTCGGTCATTGGCTTGTTTATAACAAAGGCTCGATTAAAATAAACCCATACTAAGTTTTAAAAATTCCTATCAAATCAACAAGAGATTTCAGATCAGGGACTTCGAAATCCGGCTTTGCTTCTGCGGGAAGCGTTGCCCCAAACCCTTCTTCTTCCCTTCTTCTGTTGATCCAAACCGTAGCAAGACCGAGTTTTTTTGCAGGCACAATATCGTGGAAAAGGCTTTGGGCCACGTGCAAAATGCGCTCTTTCGGTAGCCCAAGGTGCTTAATTGCAAACTCAAAGTTTTGCAGCGAAGGTTTATAAGAGCCAATCTGCTGGGCAGTGAAAACAGTGTCAAAATTCACTTTTAAATGCTGCGCAGAATAAGCAAACAAATCATCATCAATGTTGGAGAGAATGCAAAGTTTGTATTTTGTCTGCAGTGCATTCAAAGCCTCGGTTGAATCTTCAAAAGGAGGCCAATGTTTCACACAAGTTGCAAAAACGGCCAACTCCTCTTCGGAAGGTTTGAAGTTGAACTTCTTGCCAAAACCGTTGAGTACAGACCGCAGGACGGATTTGTAGGTTTGATATTCCCCCACCTCTGCTTTTGCCTCCAGGTCAGAATAAATTTCTAAAACTTCGTTGTCACTGATTTCAATCCCATGGCTGGTCAAAACCGGCTTAAGGGAAGACAGAATTCCCTTTTCCCAGTCAATTAGAGTGCCATAGCAATCGAAAGTAAGAACGTCGAAGTTTTCAAAAATAAGCATACATGTTAAAAAGGAAAAAATCGAATAAAATCAAGAAATAGTTTCGGTTTTTGATTTGGTGCGTGATTAATCGCCGCTCGTTTCAGAAATCAAATTCAAATGACGTGTAAATGTCGGGTCAGTGCAGTTGAAAAGACCGTTTTTTTTACTTAAATTAATATAAAACTCATAACAACCGATAGGTGAGAACCATGATCCAGCCGGAAATAGGAAAAAAAATAGCGGAGTTAAGAAAACAGAAAGGCATGACTCAAGAAGAGCTTGCGTATCGATCGCACTTGAATGTTAGAAGCATTCAAAGAATCGAATCAGGAGAAGTCACACCGAGGTTCTCAACCCTGGAATTACTATCAGAAGTTTTTGAACTTGAATTAAGGGTTGAAAATGATACGGGTTCTAATCTCTGGCTGGTATTTATGCACTTAAGCAGCGTCATACCTTTTATTGTAATTCCTTTAATGATTTGGGCCTGGAAAAAAGACGAAATTCCGGAAATTAATCGTCATGGAATGGACGTTCTAAACTTTCAAATAAGTATGTTTATTTACTTATTCATTTCTGCCATTCTTGTGCTTGTCATAATTGGTGAGTTCCTTTTACTGGCATTGATCATTCTTACCTTCTTTATTTCGATCATAAATACGGTCAGGGTCGCCATGGGGCTAAACTATTCTTATCCAACGACGATTCGTTTTATCAAATGAGGGTGGATGAACGATTTACCGATTTAAGTTTTGGTGAAAGAAATTTTCTACCAGTTTTGAAAATCCGGGAGAATACGGGTCTTTAACGACGTGTTGACTCGGATGTCAAGAGTAAGTCCGGTATAACGGCGGAAGCATTAAATTATCATAACCGACAAATTGGTGTCGTGAACGGGCCGAACAGCCAACCTGGATCGTGCGCCCTGCCATGCCGCCTTTGTAGCTTGCATGAGCAAAGGATTCCGGGTCCGGCGTAAAGCCAAGAGATTCAAAGCACGGGTCAAGCACTGAACGCAGTGTCTTTTATCATTCCGCTCATCATAATCCGCTTCTGGATCCGCAGATTCGAGTTGCCCGAAGTTTTCGCGTTTTCAGCCATCAATCGGACAACTAGGGACAAGTGTGTTACAAGGGCTCACTATCTTATCTAGACTGGTTAATTCATAAATTTCCATTTCAGGCAAAAAACTTCAATATTGTCATGCCCGAGTAGTCGGGCATCCATTACCTGCACTAAGTTGTTGATTTGTAATGGATTCCCGCCTTCGCGGGAATGACGACTTTTATGGTTTGTGAATTATTCAGGTTAGACACTTGCAATTAGTCACCTAATGAACATCATTTTACGCATCTCCACAAAATTTTCAGCTTTTAAACGATAGAGATAAACTCCGCTGCTGACAAGATTTCCCGCTTCATTTTTCCCGTTCCATTGAATGCTGTGTTCACCCGCAACCTGTTTTGCATCAACCAACGTTATCACCTTTTGCCCCAGGAGATTAAAAATCTCAAGTTTCACCTGTGGCGAATTGAGCGATTGTGGGATGGTGTAATTGATCACTGTACTCGGGTTG
>JADFPY010000065.1 GCA_022562085.1 candidate division KSB1 bacterium
ACGTTCAACACGGATCCGAATCTGTCAGACATATGGGATACGTTGTTCGGGGTCGCTCCGCCTACGAGTTCGGGTGGGATGGTCACCCTACAAGCTGACCAAGTTGTCACCTGGGAAGAAGGCACGTTAGAGATGGGTGGCGTAATGAAGCTGGACGTCAAGACGGATAAGAAAGATCCCACCGTGAAGAAGGTCAAGATCAGCAAGGCTAGGAAGAAGGACGGCACCACCACGTTTGTTTCTGGTGATGGCGGTGTCAATCCCAACCTGGCGGATGGCGGTTGGCATGAGGTCAAGATCAAGAACATGCTCGACATAACGGTCTCCTTTGACGGTGAAACCGTAACAGGTCTCTTAAAAGAGCTGAAGGTGAAGCTTGACAAGAATTCGACGACCGCTGCGCCCGTGGTCAAAGACTTCAAGATTGACATCACAGGCGTCACGACCGCTGCTGATGTGAAGAAAGGGACGGTGACGTCGGTCGTGGTGACGATACCTGCGACCAGAGTCACAGCGCTGGCCACAACCGATTACGAGGAGAAGGTAAAGGATAAGCCTGAAGTGCTCGGCGGCCATACGGAAGCCGAGTTCAAACGCGCGAAGAATGCGCTGACCGAGGGGGTGGATATAGCGAGCTTAAGTGATGGCTTCAACGACCAGCTCAAAGAACGCAAAGGGCCGTGTTCCATTAGTGCGGCGCCTGTGAGTTTGCCAAAGCTTGCCGTGCCTACCGACGATGTGACCGTTCAAGAGACGATACCGGAAGGTTATGCTTTGGAACAGAACTACCCGAACCCGTTCAACCCCAGCACCACGATTACCTTTGCGGTACCGGAAGCGAGCGAAGTCAAACTGGCCATTTACAACCTGCGCGGCCAGCTCATTCAGACCTTGCACTCAGGTCCAATTGCAGCCGGCCAGCACAGTGTGGTCTGGAACGGCAACGATTCCCGCGGCGCCAAAGTGGCGAGCGGAGTTTATGTGTACAGGCTTGAGGCAAAAGGATTTGCTTTGAGCAAGAAGCTTGTTTTGATGAAGTAGGAGAACCAAGCCTTCCAGGTTTCAAAAACCTGGAAGGTTTTTTATGCTGATGTGATGAAAAACAACCGCAAGTTTACTTATGAAGTGCAAATTTAACGGGTACCATTACCCAGACACTCACGGGTTCGCCGCGCTGCTTAGCCGGCTGCCAGCGGGATTTTGTTACAGCCTGAATTGCGGCTTTGTCCAGAATGTCATAACCGGATGATTTGAAAACCCTTGCCTCAGTTACCATGCCATCAATATTTACCAGTGCGCGAACAAAAACCTTACCGTCAATTTCTATTTTACGCGCCCAGTTAGGATAGCTTACGGTTAAGCCGCCAATAAGCTCGGGCTTTTTATCGTAGGCGACAAAGGGTATGGAGTTAACAGGTCCAGGGGATATTTCCGGCACGGGCTCCAACTCTTCTTCGACAGGCTCGAGTACTGGCTTGATAGGTCCAAGTTTAGGCAGCAAAACCTCTTTTGGGGGAACCGGTTCGGGCGGTTGAGGTGGCGGATCCGGCAGTTTGGGTTTCGGTGGCGGTTTAATATTAATAACAATAATACTTGCCTGCTCCGGGCGATTGTCTTGCTGTATTTCCGGGATAAATTCAAACTTCCGCATCACAAAAAAAGCAACGTGACAAATCACCAGGGCTCCGATAACCCCCAGCTTTACCCTTTTGCGATAATTAATTAGATTTCTTCTCATAATTATCACCTCCTGTTATTAAGAGCCGATTCAACTTAAAAATCGCTCACCTTTCTTTGAGTCGGACTTGCTTTCATCTATTAATGTCTTCAAAAGCTCAAAAGTCAACGGAGACGTTTAAATTTTCTGTAGTCTGAATTTATTCCATTTGTATAAATGTTCAGTATCGGAGTTATTCAGTGTCTTCGGTGTTTAGCGTTTTTACTCTCACAAAAAAACTGCAGCTATACCAACACTTCGGCAATTCTTTTCAGAAGAGCCTTATTTTTAGTATGCGGTAAAAGTGAGAAGGTTTCAATTTTAGGAGGGTCGGACACCAACAATGGGTCCGGTATAAGCTAACTTATTGGTCCAATAAACCTTTGGCTGAAGTCTTTCAAGCTAAAGCTTGAACACCTGACCTGACTCATTCAGCAAATCAAGGAGTTGGCTGTATTTGACGATGAGACTTCGGGATCTGAAGGTTTGGAACTTTCGGAGGTCTTTTCTCCTTACCAAACTGTTTGAATCGGATAAGCTGCAAACATTCTATCCGCTGTCATAATCGGGAGTTTATCAGAAAGGCACTGCGAAATGAGGAGTCGATCAAATGGATCTTTATGGTGGTGGGGTAGATTTTCGACCGCGGCCATGTGTTCGATCGTAATGTCAAGCAGCGTAATTCCATGCGTCTGCGTTCGACTTGTGATGTATTGATCGACTGGAAGCGGGAGGTTCAATTTGTTTAGACCTGATTTGATGGCCATCTCCCAGACACTTGCCATACTGAGGTAGAGGGTGCTGTCAGAATCCAGAAAAGTCGTTCTGGCTTTGGGAGACAAATTTGGGTCATCGATCATCAAAGCTAAAAATGCATGCGTATCAAAGGAGGACTTTCAAGACATGTATTCCTTGAATTCATCAAGCGGGGCATCGAAATCGTCGGCGATCTCCACTTGGCCTTTGTCAGTTCCAATCACCCTGTTCGTTTTAGAATTCGGTCTAATAATGATCTGGTTTTCGCATTGCTCCAAATGGACGGTTTCGCCCGGCTTAAGTCCTAAGTTTTTTCTAATGCCTTTTGGGATGAGCACTCGACCAAATTTGTCCAGTTTCGTCTCCATATATTTTCCTTTTTGGCAAATTTATTAAAAAAATTGGCAAGAAACAATACCTTTTTGAAAAAAAACCTTCAAGCTGAAGCTTGAACAGCTGACACCGATTAATTCAGCAAATCAAAGAGCTGGCTGTATTTGACGATCAAGCTTCGGGATCGGGTTCCCCACTTCCGATTTTCATGCTCGCGGACATCATTATAAACAACAAACAACCCGGTATTCGCGGACTGCAGCCAGCCAAGCCGTAAATTGCTTGACCAAATATCGGCGCTGTCATTGTATTGAATCAAACCTTGAAGAAAAAGACGTGGTGTAAACGAATAGGAAATACGGGCGGTCAGTAAATTGGTAACAAAGCTGCCGTTGGGAAGATCAATATTATTATAACGCAAGCTCAGTTGGGTGTTGAAATTTTCGCCGATACGAAATCTTAGGGAAGGACTCAGAGAAATTCTGTCCCCGCCAAAATAGCCGCCGATAGTTGCACGCATGCTAAAGCTTATCCAGGCACCTCGATTGGTAATCCCAACCAGGGCAATTTCCGCATGATCGTAAGTACCCGGCGGTATAAAGACATCCTGAATTTCGACTGAATCTTCTTCCACATCAACAATCGGATGGATTCCTTCTTTCGTAAGGTTGACACCGGTATGGAACTCGTAGCCGTTCTTCCATTCCCAGTGAGTGTCTATGTGCCACTTGCCCGACTCCTGAAATCCATCAAAATCCCAGTAACCTTCGTATGAAATGTGCGGCCGTGTTTCGAGCAAACCAAGAAAATCTTTTGGGCGGGTGGTGTTAAAGATCATAAAACGGGACTTACGAAATCCACTTCTTTGCAAAAATCCTACTTCCGGATTAAACGCATCACTAACCTGCATATAGCTTGCTGTTAGTAACCAGGCTTCTGCCCCATACCGCGCTCCAAACCTGAAGGCATATTCATCTTCATCTACACCCGGTGTAGCTGTTTGCGCCGCAAATCCGGAAAGCTGGCCATATTTGCCAATTCCCCATCTGCCGTCGAGGGCAAAAGTACGGTTATAATCAGCGCCTTCGGAATAGCGGCCACTCCCCTGGCGATTAACAAATAGCGCCCCAATTGCAGAGCGGTTCGGTAGTTCTTTGTTGATTCGAACGACTGTAAAATTATTGCTTTGAATTTGAGTAGTATCGCTGCTCAACTCGTCCGCCTCAATAAATTGTCTTGATTCTGTTTGCATGTTTAGAAGCCCGACATTTAAACCCGCGGCCTTCCCCGACAAGCGACCGCCTGCCAGAATCGGCACCTGAAACCCTCCCGAAGCTATACCAATTCGCCGGCTGAAAAACAGCTCCACTTCGCCCGGACTGCCCACGGAAAAAAATCCGGCATTTTCAAGAAAGAACGGACGTTTTTCCGGAAAAAAGAGATTGAAGCGGTCGAGGTTTATTTGCTGCTCATCCACCTCGACCTGGGCGAAATCGGTATTGTAGGTCGCATCTAAAGTCAGGCCCGGCGTCACACTATATTTTAAATCGATTCCTGAATCCAGATCTCGTTGTGTTTCGCGTTCAAGCGGGTTTTGAAAATTACGGCTGACTTGGCCAAGCGTGTAAGGAATTATTTTTAAATTATTTTGACGTATATTTTCCAATCCGGATAGTGTGCCCGCCAGTGAAATCTTTTGAATATTGTATTGCCGATCCAACTTTACCCAATAAGACTTTTCGTTTCGCCGGCGGATATTTCGTTGGAAATTGACGCCCCAGGTCTGAGCATCCTTTTTGGAAAATCTCAAAGTTTTGAACGGAATGGCAAATTCAGCGCTCCAGCCAATCTCCGAAATTTTGGTTTTCACTTCCCAGGAAGCGTCCCAATTAAGATTGAAGCCACTGACGGCGCCGCGCTGCTGCCTGCCGCCTCCAAATCGGCCGCTACCTTCATTCGTAACCTGGGCATCATATTCGATGCCGGCCGGATTTGTACCGAACAAAAAACCATTCTGTTTATCATGGTAGGTATCCAGAATGAGTTGAAAGCTGTCTGTCTCCTCAAGGGAAGCATCGCGGCGGCTGTCTGAAACAATAATGCGCTGCGGTTCGCGATCATAACAAACCACACCGAAATAAAGGGTGCGGTTGGTGTAGATAATACGCACCTCGGTTTTTTCCGAAGCCGCCTGGCCTTGATCCGGCGTGGTCTGCCAGAAACCGGTTACCGGTTTGGCAGCTTCCCATGCGGCATCATTGAGCACTTCACCATCAAGGACTGGGGAAGTTTCTACCTTCATTGCAGTAACCAAGGGAGAGGTTGGCTCTATATCATTCTTGGAATCATCATCTAGAGAAGTTTGGGCTAAGATGATTGCCGTACTGGTTAAGAAGGGCACCAATATGGAGAACGCGATAAATGACTTGAACTTCAAAATATCTTTCCTCCTCTTTTGAATAAAGCAAGATACGAAATTAGTTTTTTTGAAGCAAAAGAATTTTGAAAGAATCGATATAGCGGGTTGAGGTGTATTAAAAAAGGAAAAGATTATAAGATTTACTTAAGGGCTCCCTCCAAAACCTTACCCTGCACCTCCTCAGGCATATCTACTTTTATAATTTGCGCGACTGTTGGCGCAATATCAGCAATACTCACTGCTTCTTCATAAAAACCAGGCTTAATCCCGGATCCATAAAACAGCAAGGGTACATGGGTGTTGTATTTCCACGGTGAACCATGATTTGTTCCTGTCGGGCCATGGAAGATCCAATTTTCTTTAACCTGAAAAAAGACATCCCCCGAGCGCCCGGGGAAAAAACTGAGCAGCGCTCTTTCTCCTAACTCTCCCGCAATCTCGCCATTTTCAAGCTGTGAATGAGTGTAAAGGGCGTGAAAGCATCCCATGTCAGATAGCACAGGTAGAACAATCTGCTCTGCTTCCGAAACCGAGAGTGATTTTTCATGCAGTGCAATGCGGTTCAAATAAATATTCGAGGGACTGACGTAGCTGACCCAGGATTCTGCAGACCCGAGTAAACCAAATTTTTCAGACAAGGCCCCGTCAATCACTTCGATCACCATTTCACGATTTATCCTGCCTGGACTCGCGGCGTTGTTTTTGTTAGCAATTAATTCGGGGAGGGCAGGAATACCATGATCTGAGGTGAGAACGATTGTACATTGATTCAGGCCGATCTTTTCATCTACAAAATCAAACAACTTTTCCAGAACACGATCGGTGCGAATAACCATATCCATGACCTCAGGACTGTCAGGTCCATAAATATGGCCAACCCAATCGTTTGAAGAAAAACCCACCCACAAGATATCTACAGCATCTCGTTGTCCGAGCTCTTCATGCACGATTACTTGCTCTACAAACTCTTCCAGGACTTCACTTCCAAATGGACTGATCCGAAAAGCGTGAAAATAACTTTCAGTAATTGAACTTTTTCCACCATCGACGGTGTGAGGAAAGGTTCGTCCTAAACCTGCTACGTCTTCTACAAAGTCAACATCATCGGGACCCTGGATGTTATAAACACTATCGCTTAAGATCCGGTCCCAGGTTTTGCCAAAATAAGATTTGATTCTACCGGATGAATTAAAATCTTTCACCCAATTCGGTAATTCATCCAAATAGTATTTCGACGTCGTGAAAAGTGAATCGACAAACCAATAGACAGCATCCGCATCTTTGCCACCCATCATGATAGCTGAGGTAGATTTATATGAAATTGAAACTACTTTAGATTTTTCACCATTGGATCTTTTCAACTCATCGCCGATTGTAGCAGCAAGAAGATAATGGGGTGATCTACCGTCTCTGTCAGAAGCAATCAAAGTGAAAGAGTCATCACCAACTGAAGACACCGAACTCTTTTGCTCCTGATCATACCATCTATTGGCGATGATTCCATTAACATTCGCATGAGTACCTGTTGAAATAACCGCATGTCCCGCTGATGTTTTTGTAACTGAATGCTTATACTGGGCATTGGTAAAGTTTGCCCCAGCTTTAAAAAAGAGACTAAAGCCGCCATCGCCAAAATATTTCGAAAAGCGAGTCAAGTAATCATAACGCAACTGATCAATTGAAATGAACAGAACAAGTTTTGGTTTTTGAGTAGCACAGCTGGAGAGATTGAGGACAACTAACAGCAACAAAAACAAAATTAGCAAGCTTCGCAATTTTATCATAGAGCAGGTCCTATTTAAAGAAAATGCTTACTTCGGCAGCTCCCCCACCATCTTTTCCGGCACCACGTGTTTATCAAATTCTTCACCCGTCAGGTGACCAAGGCTAGTCGCAGCTTCGCGCAAAGTAGTGCCTTCTTTGTGTGCCTTCTTGGCAATTTCTGCGGCTTTATCATAACCAACAACCGGGTTCAAAGCGGTCACGAGCATTAAAGAATTCTCGAGATTCCTTTTGATGGCTTCGTGATTCGGCTCAATGCCAACTGCACAATTATCATTGAATGATTCACAAACGTCGCCAATTAGTCTGGCAGACATGAGCAAGTTGTAAATCATCACAGGTTTAAAGACATTCAATTCGAAATGGCCGGACATGCCGCCGATATTTATCGCCAGGTCATTACCGGCAACCTGAGCGCAAACCATGGTCATGGCTTCAGCCTGGGTTGGGTTAACTTTCCCCGGCATAATTGAGGAGCCGGGTTCGTTTGCCGGAATGAGAATCTCGCCAATACCGCACCTGGGGCCGGAGGCCAGCAGCCGGATGTCGTTGGCAATTTTCATCAAACTAGCTGTGACTGTTTTTAAGGCGCCGGAAGCCTCAACAACAGCATCGTGAGCTGCGAGGGATTCGAATTTGTTTTCTGCAGAAACAAACGGCAGCCCGGTCAGCTCAGCAATTTTTTTTGCGACTTTGTCAGCAAATCCAGGTGGCGTATTGATACCGGTTCCGACGGCAGTTCCGCCCAAAGCAAGCTCGGAAAGATGCGGCAGGGTATTTTTAATCGCTTTAATTCCGTGCGTCAATTGCGAGGCGTATCCTGAAAATTCCTGTCCCAAAGTCAGCGGGGTTGCATCCATCAAGTGGGTCCGGCCAATCTTGACAATTGACATAAACTCTTTCGCTTTAGACGCAAGGGTCTGCTGAAGTTTTTGAACCTTTGGAATGGTATTTTCGACAAACAGTTTATAAGCAGCAATGTGCATCGCCGTCGGAAATGTATCGTTGGAGGACTGTGACTTATTGACATCATCGTTCGGGTGAATCGGTTTTTTGGAGCCGATTTCTCCGCCAAGTATTTCGATCGCCCGGTTAGAAATCACTTCATTGACATTCATATTGGACTGGGTTCCCGATCCGGTTTGCCAGACGACAAGCGGGAAGTGAGCATCATGTTTTCCCGCTTCAATTTCATCACACACTTTGGCAATTACATCGACCTTTTCTTTAGACAAAATTCCACTTTCAAAGTTCGTTAAAGCCGCCGCTTTTTTCAAAACCGCAAACGCATGAACGACTTCGATGGGCATTTTTTGACCGCCGATTTTGAAATTTTGCAGCGAGCGTTGGGTTTGCGCGCCCCAATATTTATCCGCAGCAACCTCGATGGTTCCCATGCTATCTTTTTCCAGACGACTGCTCATGTTTCTTGCTCCTTCAAAAAAAATCGCTCTAGGTCGATCAGAGTGGCTAAAATAGTACTTCTACTGATTCTTGGGCCACGGATTCACCCCGTCAGATAAAGATATCAGCTTGCTAGAACATCAAAGACTTTAATCTAACGGGGTGAATCCGGCTTATTTTTTTCTAAAACGTTTACCCACTTTGATCGACATAGAACCAAAAAATATCCTAAGAAAAGTAAGATTAATTTAAAGAATGCTATTTGAAAATGCAAGCAAAACGAATTCAGGGCATCTTCCTTTTTGAGGTACAAAGTGGCCTGCGCCACTATGTAGGCCTGATCTCCAGTGGTTGAGTCCACTGGTCTACGGGTTAACGTAAATAACGAAAGGTTGAAACGAAATAGACAGGAATTGAAGGATAGTTGAGACGTCTTCGAATCTTAACACTTTAATACCTCGACTTCAGTTTGAGAGCTTTCATCCACGACATGAGTTTTAGCTGAGGGTACCACACCTGAGCCTTCACTGGCCTTAATTAACTCTTCAATTGAAATCGGCTGCAAACCGTCACTGTCATCGCGGCAGACAATACGAATTACTTCTTCCAAAGTCGTCAACCCTTTGAGCGCCTTATAGAAACCGTCTTCGGTCATTGTAACGAATCCGGCATGTTTACGGGCGATTTTTTTTATGTCCGAAGATGTGCTGCGTTTAAGAATTGCGTCCCGAATAGCATCGTTGACCAATAAAACCTCGTGAATCGCAGTCATTCCTCTGAAGCCGCTGTGATTACAATACACACATCCTTTTGATTGCAAAAATTGGAATCTATTCAGCCTATCTTTCTTGAGACTGTTGAAAAAAGCCAGCGTTTTGATGCCGGGTTTATATTCCTCTTTACAGCGATCACATAGAACTCGAACCAGTCTTTGGGCTACTACCGAAATGAGCGTCGACGAAATCAAAAAAGTCTCAATACCCATATCCATCAACCGCAAAAGTGCGCCGGCGGCATCTTCAGTATGAAATGTGCTCAAAACTTTGTGACCGGTGAGCGAAGCCTGAATGACCGCTTCGGCCGCTTCCGGGTCGCGAATTTCGCCAATCATCAAAACGTCAGGATCCTGTCGCATCATGGCTCGTAGACTTTTGACATAATTCATCCCGATCTTCGGAGAGACGTTTGCTTGAATAACTCCTTCGATGGTATATTCAACGGGATCTTCAATGGTTACAATCACGCGATCCATATTATTTAAAAAATTTAAAGAGGCATAAAGAGTGGTGCTTTTACCGGTTCCGGTGGGACCGGTCACTAAAATAATCCCGGAAGGATGCCGCAGCATGTCTAAATATTTCTCCAGATTCGCTGGCGAAAAGCCAACCTTATTAATATCAACGAAATCACTTTGGCGGCTTTGAACCCGGATCACGAGGTTTTCACCCCAGATCGCGGCATAGGTGGAAACCCTGAGATCATACTCCTTGCCCATGATTCTTGCTTGGATCCGGCCATCTTGGTGTCTTCTCTTTTCAGCAATATCCAGGCCGCAAAGCGCCTTTATGCGGCTAATTAGTTTCGGGGTCAGCGAATTTGGCAAGTCGGTTTTGTGATGCAGCAAGCCATCGATCCGATACCTGATCCGTAATAATTTATCCTGAGGTTCAATATGAATATCGGTCGCGCGCTCCATAATCGCATTTGAAATAATGAAGTTCACAATTTCAATGATATTGTCATCTTTGCTCTTAATGAAATCGCCGTCGCCAATGACCAAATCTTTTTCCGCTTCAGGGGATTCCAACTCCTGACCCATTTCAACTTTTTGATGATATAACCTTATAGTTTTGCGAATTTCAGATGGCGGGGCAATGGCCGGAATAATATTACATTTCAAAATCTCCTTAAGCAAGCGAATTGTTTCTTCATGAAGTGGATCGGCCATTATTACGGTTAAATTATTCTTTTCCTGAAAAGCCGGGATGAACTCATGTTCATGAAGAAATTCGGGGTTAAACTTCTTGAGCAATGTTTTATCAATCAAACCAATCGAAGGAAGAATTTTAGGAAAACCTAACTGGATACTTAATGCATCCACTAAAACCACTTCGTTCAAAAAGCCAAGATTGATTAAAATGTCGCCCAGTTTTTTCCCGGAAGACTGCTGTTCTTCAAGAGCTTGTTGGAGATGTTCTTGCGTGATAACTTGCATATTGACCAGCAATTCCCCCAGCGGAATGCTGTTGTGGTACTTTCGCAGAACCCTGGTAAGATCCTGTCGTGAGACAAAACCCTGATTGACACATTCCTCACCTAATGGGGCATAAAGCTTTTGTTCCTTTTTGAGATCAAGAACCTTTTTTAACTGCGCTTTGGTAATGAGTCCTTCATTTATCAGAAGCTCACCAATCAATAGTTTTCTGGCCATTTACCTTCTTCTCCGTTTAAGTTTCATGCGCTATTTATTTTATCGGCAGTTTGTGACTTCGCCTTAGCCTCAGCCTATTCTTAAATTAGTGCAACAATTCAGCCCATATGTTAATTAACGTAAACAAAAAGTCGAAATATAGAGATGCATAACTATGCGCTTTTAAAGCGGATTAAATGAAGCTCGTTGTTTTGTTTAAAAGTTAGTTTATAAATGACCAGTGACAACATGCTGACCTCAGAAGAAAAAAATGTGACTACAGTCACGGCAGGTGGTATAAACAGAATCGAGCTTGACACGAGAATACATTTATGTCTGATATCCGAAGAGACAAACAGTATCATCGAGGAGACATTACATGAAGTTTGTGAAAACCTAAAGGTCGAATCAAATGAATTTAATCATTTAACCCTCACAGAAGAATTAGGTGTCGCGGATTTAATTATCCTTGATATAAAGAATGTTAAGTGGGGTTGTAATAAAATCAAAGAGCTTCGTGCTGAACCAGAGCATTTCCTGAAACCAATTCTCGCCGTCTACGAACAGGCCCCGGATAATTTCACAGAACTCGCTGATGTTAACCTCATCTGGCCTGTTTTACAATCTGAATTCTGTATAAAAGTAAAAGATCTTGTCAAAGTTGCTGCAAACGTGCAAGACTTAATTGCAGTACCAAATTCGATCGGTGAAACCGGATTTAGAAAACTCCTGATGGTAAGACACCTTTACACACGCGAATCCGAGATCCTGGCTCCGATCCGCAATCACCAATCTTCGGTGGGTTATACATTCCCTGCAGCACAAATTTTGTTCAAGGTCAAACCCGGAGAAGAAGTTGCATTTTTAGAAGAGCTCGAAGAAGCCCAACTCCTGACTTCAAAGCTGATTGACAAAGTTAACATTTGCCCGTTTTGCGAACACACTCAAATCAATTTTCGTGAGCTTTGTCCGCACTGCCGTTCTTTGAATATCAGTGAAGAGACGACCATTCACCACTTCAGGTGCGCTTACATTGGCAGAGAGTCAGAGTTTCGGCGGGGAATCAATTTAACCTGCCCAAAGTGCAGCCGCGAGCTCCGCCACATCGGGGTTGATTATGACAAACCCTCGGAAGTGATGTGGTGCAATGACTGCAACCAAAATTTTTCCGAGCCGCTGCTTTCCTGTTATTGTCTCGCTTGCGCGAAAACGTTTCCGCCGGAAAACGCGCTGATCAAACGGATCAATGAATATAAACTTTCACAAGACGGGATTAGAGCCGCAGAAGAAGGCGCGCTTCCAGGTTCCGGTCTGATAAACATCTTGAAAAAGGAAGTTGGTTTCTATAAACGTGAGGTGTTCATGGAGATGCTTCGCATCGAGGTCTTCCGCTGCCGCCGTTATAAATACAAGTCCACTTTATCGAGGTTCAATTTGGGAAGCGCAGGCGATAACGCAACATCTAGAAAATTCAAAAATGATTTTGCCGCAGTGATCAATCAAACGTTTCGATCAACCGATTTATTTACTGATTCGAGCAGCGGAGAACTGCTTGTGATATTCACCCACACAGACTCTGTGAATGCCAGGATTGCTTTTAGCAGATTAAAAACCAGTATCGATAAGATCGCGATTGCCAAAATCGACTTAAAATATGACCTGGTCGATCTGGCATCGCAAGATGACAGCCTGGATGGAATTTGGGAGAAATTGAATTGATCCCGGTTTTATTTACAGATACAATTAGTTATTTACTAAGCCTGGACTTCGCCGGGTTTGTTCGCGTTTTCTGGTTTTTCCTGATATTCGATCTACCGAGATACTTCCTGAGCGATATTTATATCTTTTTTAGAGTCCTGTTCAGCAGCAATAAAGTTAAAGTCGATGATGATTTCATTTTGCAATTGCGGGACACTCCGCCTTTGGTTTCTATTATCATTCCGGTTCTAAATGAGCAGGAGACGATTGCATGGACAGTTCGCTCATTGCAGGAGCAGAGTTACGCAAATCTTCAGCTCATCATCGTTGACGACGGCTCAACCGACGACACCCCAAGAATCTGCCAGCAACTCGCGAAACATGAAAACATCATTTCCCTGAGATTCTCATCCAGAGCAGGTAAGTCCGCAGCGCTAAATTACGGGCTTAAATTTGCGCAAGGCGAATTCGCCGTATTTGTCGACTCCGACACAACCTTTGACAGACATGCAATTTATGAGTTGATGAAAACTTTCGCGGATCCAACAGTCGGCGGAGTTTCCGGTAATTTGCGAGTCCGAAACGGTGACATTAATATTTTGACCAACCTCCAGCAAATCGAATACCTGTTTACGATTTCAATCGGCCGGAGAATCCGCTCCCGCTTTGGAATTCTGCCAATCATTTCCGGCGCTTTTGGCGGGTTTAGAAGAGAGCTCATTTCTTTAGAAACGATGGGCGGCCACGAACCCGGGCCGGGCAATGATTCGGACCTCGCAATCAGAGTGAGAAAAAAAGGCTACCAAATTGTATTTCAACCGAATGCAGTTTGTTTAACAAATGTTCCGGATAATATCCTGAGCATCGTTCGGCAGCGTTCGCGATGGGATCGGAATTTAGTCAAAAACCGGCTGAGAAAACATAAAGATATTTTTAATCCGTTTTCGAAAAATTTTAGACTCATCGATCTCATTACTTTTATCGATTCAATATTCTTCGGCGCGGTCATTTCATCAATTGCAGTTTTTTACCTGTTAGATCTGGCGCTCAATTTTACCCAAATTCTACCGGTGCTGCTTTTTATAAATTTCTGCCTCTACTTCAGCGCTGAATTGGTAGAGCTGTTCATAGGCGCCTATCTCAACCAAAATGTCAGAGATTTAAAGCTGGTGTTTTACCTACCGCTTTTTAATCCTTACAAGCTGTTTTTAAAATTCGTTCGCATCGGGTCCTATTGTCAAGAATTATTTTTTCATTATTCTTATCGCGACCAGTTTGCTCCCATTAAAGTTCGTGAAAGGATGATCAGATGGTAACCAAGAACCTGCTTCTATTTCTTCTTCTCTGCATCAGTTTTTGCATTGGCGCCAATCACCCGGCCATGGCGTTGCAGAAAAAGCATAGCTTCCAAGATCTTGAAAAACTGATCGTGCAAAACGATCATGGGATTGCGGCAATCAGGCAAAAAATGCAGGCAATGGAAAGCAGACGGTCTGCCGCCAAAGCTCAATATTTGCCAAAACTCAGCACGAATTACAGATTCTTTGGAGATGGGTTAAACCTGACTGATGAAGACTTTGGCAGAAAACATTTTCTCACACTGCGTTTGAGTCAAGACCTGGTTAAACTAACGAAGGTCAGGTCACACAAGATTGACGGTATCAACGCACAATTAGATATTTTAACATCGCAGTTGCAAAACAGTAATCGGCTCTCGTTTTTGGCATTTAGAAAATCTTACATCGAGGTTCTGCAAAATCGCTCGCGCATTTTCTATTATAAGAAACTTATAAACGCTTACGAGAAAATTGTTAAAATAAAAAGAAGAAGATACAAAGAACAGGAAGAGCTTCTAACTGAAGTTTTGGAAACCGAAAAAGAGTTGATCAATGTCAGGGGATTGCACGCCTATTATCAAACTCAAATCGATAAACAGAAAAATATTCTTGCCGAATTTCTTAAGCTCAGCAGCTCCGATATTGAGTGGAATGAGACCGGGTTAAATCACGTCCGGATTCGTGAAGAAAAGCTCCTTGCAGTGGCCGTTGAAAACAGCGATGGCTTTAAGCTAAATCAGGCCAGAGCCAGATTAGCAGACATCAAGGCGGACGGCTCGACGTATGACAACGTTACTTTCTCTCCTTATTTTGGCCTGCGAATTCGAGGTGATAAATTCAACCAATTGCAAACCGGTCCGGAAGCTGGCGTCAGTCTTTCGATTCCGCTTTGGTTGAAAAGCATCAGAAGCCACAAACATAATCAGTACAAATCGGAAAGCAAAGCGTCCAAATTAGCGGCCGAACACGAGGTTTTTGAACTCAAACAAGAAGTCATTTCGGTGCTGCATAAGTATCAATTACTGGATGTGAAAATAAAAAATTCGAATGACATTCTAGACTTACTCACCGAAAAAACCCGCATTCAAAAATCAAGGCATGACAACGAGCTACGAAATCTTAAGCTCGATCCGGTCACGCTGCTGGAGCTAGAAGCGCAAATCGCGGCCGAGAAATTAGATAGAATTTATTATAAATACGAACAAGACCAGGTTTATTACCAACTCATCTATTTGGCCGGGATGACCCGGCCGGAAGATTTTTCTTATCACCTTTCAAAAGATCGCGACATGGCGAGAAACGGATACACCGAAGCAATTTGGCTTTGGAACACCGCTGAAGTTCTTAAAGGAGAACCGAGAGAAGCGTTCATTAATTTTTGCAAAAACCAGGGCGTCAACAAAGTCTTTGTTTCAATTAACAAAAAAGTTATTCCCTCAATTGAGCAATCTTCCGACCTGCAAACCTTCATCGCTTATCTTCATTATGCCAATATCAAAGCAGCCGCTCTGATGGGGGAGCCCATCTGGGTCTATAAAAAGAACCGACAAAAAATGCTGAGAAGAATTCGATTCGTACTTGAATATAATAACAACACCATAGACCCGGCACGTTTCGACGCCATTCATTTGGACATCGAGCCGCATACTTTAGCTGAATGGGGAGACTATAAAAAATTCCTCGTCAATAATCTGGCGGAGACCCTACAACTTGCTAATAACCTTAATTCGCGGAGGAAACATAAGCTTGCGCTCGAGATCGACATCCCAACATTTTATCACAAAGTAGACAAAACTGCCCTGGAGAAAATTGTTCAGAACGCGGATGTTGTGACGATAATGGCATATGAAAGACGCACCGCTGAAAGTGTCGTGAAATCAGTGGAAAATATTTTAGGCTTGGCAAATAGAATGAACAAGCGGGTCCTTATCGGGCTGAACGCCAGAGAGTTTGGTGAAAAAGAAATGCTGGAAGATTTACTCAAAAACGTGGGCGCTAAAGTGAGTTTGGAAAAATCATTCTCAGGATTTGCCATCCACGATTATCACCATTACCGTGATTTAGTAGAAAATAAGAATGCGCTCTAAACGACTTCGAAAAAGAGAAAGCAGCATTATAAAAGCTAAAGAAGTAGAGAAAAAACGGATTAGCTGGGGGAAATACGTTTATCTCGCGGTGCTGCTTCTCATGGGTATCGCTGCAGTTCGATGGACATATGAACGTGTGTTTTTCATGAAAGGAACGGGATTCCTGAAAGCGGAAACGACTTTCGTTGAGGCCAGAACCATCGGACGGATTCAGGAGATAAAATGCAGCATCAACGACAGGGTTTCGGAAGGTCAGCCGCTTGTACAATTTGGCAATGTGGTTTTTGCCAATCAACTTGAGATTGAACTAAGCGGCGGCGACTACTCAACCGCAAGAAAAATTATCGACCTAACGGGCAAGATCGGCGCGACGATCGACGTCATTCTCGCCGGCCAGGACGAAGCCGACTATGCAGGCAGCACTCTCGAAATGCTCGACGTGGACGGAGGTGGGGACCGCCGAGACCAGGTGGCTCAGGTACGCCGGGCCGCCTACTTCGTCGAGCCGTTCGTGGAGCTGCCGACACGGGTCATCAGCCGATCCAGGGCGCCCGAGAGATTCTGTTGTCCAGATAGATTGGCGTGGGCGTCCTGAATGTGAACGATGAGCCGTCCGTTCGTCCCCCGGTGGATCTCCTTAAGAATGACGTGTTCGAGAGGGACTCGGATAAGAGCGGGATTCTTGATGATCCTGGCGAGATTTGATTCAGGAGACGGCGTCGCCGCTGTGGCGGGATTCGAGGGTGCCGCGGAAGCGACCTGTTCCAGAGAAAAGGTCAGAATGAGCACCCACGCGATCAGCTTGAGCGGCGAACCCATCGTTCTTTTAAGTTTACTCAGTAGTGACTTAGTCATGTCGATGTCTTTTAATATGAATATAC